>JACPGN010000253.1 GCA_016182435.1 Lentisphaerota bacterium
ATTTAAGGGGGCCGTCCAGAGGATGCGCTGGTCAAAGGTCAGGAGCGCCGGATTCGCGGGCTTATGGTTGAGGAACTTGAACTTAGCCCAAAGCAGTTCGATAAAATGGCTGTAGGTTTCGCCATAGGTCTGGCTCCAGAACGCGCCCAAAATGAGCGGCAACAGGGCCATCAGCGCCAGCAGGGGGGTCTGCCAGCAATGTAGCCGCGGCGCGCTGCGCGCCGTGGCCGCCGAAGGAAGCCACGCCCCCGCGCCACGCGGGGCAAGCCTCACGTTTACCACGCTTTTAGCGTGGGGCGCAGCTACATTGGTTTGGAGCAGCCGCTCAGCGAGCAAGCCCAAAGCCACGCCATAGATCAGCAGCATGGCATACGAGCCCAGGAAGGCGTGCGCGCGCAGATAGGGGTTCAGCAATCCTACGCCGCCGAGGGCCAGCAGGGTCAGCCACCACGCCAGGCGCCGGCGCTCGTCGCGGAAATATGCTCCGGCCACAAACCGGATATAATATCCAACCGCCCAGAGGATGATGTAATACTGAATCAAGTCCCAGGTCGCCGCGGCGCACGCGAGCGCGAGCGCGGAAAGCAACGCCAACAGAAAATAGGTTCCGCGCCCTTTGGAGCGGTAGGCCAACGCCAGCATGGCCCAGTGCGCAATCAACAGGGGCAAGGCAAAATTTTCATGAGAGAGCTCCTGGCCGGTCGAGCGCATAACGGCGGCGAGCGCCACGGCGTAATAGGCGCCAGCGAGAGCGCCCGCCCAGAGCGACCTGGTCCAGGCCCACAGCCACAGGCTCATGAGCGGAATGCCCAGGCAGAACCAGGCGGCGGCAATCCAACGCACGCGTTCATCCAGCGGAACCGCGCCGGGAAACAAACGGGCCAGCGCCGCATAAACATATTCGGCGCCCAGGGTATAGGTCTCGCGCACCACAACGCCTTCGGGCGCCTGGACGGCTTTGTCGTGGCGGGGGATGCGCCCGGTTTCAAAGAGCATGCGGACGTAGCGGAATTCCAGCGCGCTTTCCAGGTTGAACGGCAAAGGCCGCCCATACTGCGCAAACTGGGCGGCAAGCACCGCGCGCCGGATAGTCAGTCCCGCGGCAAATAAAGTCGCCAGTCCTAGCACGACCAGCAGGATTCGGCAGGCGTTCAGGGATCGCCGAAATTGGAAATTGGAGATTAGAAATTTAATCTTCATGTTTGCACTATTGAAGTGTCCCTAACGCTTCTTTACAGTAATTCCAAAGCTGTCATTCCCGCGCAAGCGGGAATCCAGATTTAAAAGACTGGATTCCGGGTCAAGCCCGGAATGACATGCTATGTAAAGTTATGTATGGGACACCACACTATTAATGAATGCTTTCAGGAGTGAAACTTGAAATTGGCGCCTAACTGGAATCTTTATTCCTAATTTCAAATTTCCAATTTCGAATTTCCAATCCTCAGAACAGCGTGGGTTCTTGCAAGGCTTTGGCCAGCGTGTGAAATTCAAGTTCCTCGTATAATGCCCTCAGGCGCCGCGCATCCGGCGGCCGCGCGGCCAAGTCGGAGAGCGTTTTGGCGCTATCGAGATTGGTATTAAGCCGGAGCAGGAGCAAATTGCGCGTGGCAAGTTCGCGATGTTCCACGAGGGTCCGCCGCACCTTTTCCGGCTCGACGAGCCCGGCATGGTCCAGGGCGTTGGCCAGCGATTGCCATTGCTGTAGCAATTTGACCGCGGTCTTGGCGCCGATGAGCGGCACACCGGGAATATTGTCGGAGCTGTCGCCGGTCAGCGCCAGGAAGTCCACAACCTGGTCCGGACGGACGCCCAGCTTGGCGAACACTTCCGCGGGCCCCAGCTTTTCCTGCGCCTTGCCGGGCAGGATAACCGCAATTAATGGGGTCACGAGCTGGAGCAGGTCCTTGTCGCTGGAAGCCATCAGGACCTCCCAACCTTGCTCGGCGGCTTGCGCCGCCACCGAGGCGGCGACATCATCCGCTTCCTGGCCTTCCAGGCGCACATGGGCTGTTTGCTCGGCATCCAGCCAGGCGACGATCACCGGCAACTGCTCGCGCAGCGCGCTCGGCATTGCCGGCCGCTGGGCCTTATAGGTGCTCAGGAGTTCAAGCCGCGCGGCGGGCAAGCCGCCATCAAAGACGACCAGCTTATGCGAAGGTTGCCAGAGGCGCTCCATCTGTTTAAGCGTCTTGATGAAGCCATAGACCGCATTAGTGGGCCGCCCGGTGGCCGTGGCCAGACCGGGGACGGCATAGAACGCGCGATAGGCCAGGCAATGAGCATCCACGAGTAAAAGACGGGAAGGCATGAAGAATTGATGATTTATCAGCAATTCAGCTTAGGGCGCGGTAGCGGGCGCGGCCGCAGCCGCGGCTGCGGCGCCGCCGGCGACGCTGGCAACGATTTCCTTATTGATCTTGTTGCCGGCCGGATCAACCAGGTTGGCGGTCACAAAGATCAGCAGGTTGAATTTCCGGCTGATGTTACTCTTGCTGCGGAAGAGCGCGCCCAGGAGCGGGATATCGCCCAGGACGGGGACCTTGTCCTGGGTGGTGGTCTGCGCTTCGGTAATCAGTCCGCCCATCACCACGGTCTGGCCATCCCAGATAGTGATGCCCGTGGTAATCGTGCGAGTGTGGAAAATCGGCTGGGGCATATTCCAGACTTGCAGTCTACCCTGCGCATCAGTAGAGCTGGAACCATAATTGACCCAATCGGCCAGCTCAACCACCTGGGGCAACATAACCAAGTCAATGGAGAAGCCGTCCGGACCCACCGTTGGCGTTACATTCAGCACCACGCCGGTATCGCGTTTCTCAAAGCCCGCCGGCGTAACAATGGCTTGCCCTACCACGGCCAGGCTGCCGGCGCCGCTGCCCGAAACCTGGGGCTGCGTCACGGTGAACTCGGTTGGATAAATCAGCTCGCGGACCACTTTGATCTCGGCGTTGGCGCCGCTCTTGGTGGTAACCTTGGGGGCGGAGAGCAGGTTGGCGCCGCTACGCTGCTCCAGGGCGTGTAAAATCATGGTCATTTCCGGATTGGTCAGAACGCTGGAAATGGAGATGACGCCCGCCATATCGCCGCCCGGGGTAGCCGAAATGCCGCTGGCGCCCAGCGCCAGGTTGCGCAGGCCCTTGGAAAAGGCGTTCTTATTCATCTGGACCCTTTCCCGGGCGCTGAGCTGCAGCGGGGCGCTGGCGCTGGCATTTTCGGCCAGTTCCCAGTTGTCGGTCAATAACCATTCTAAGCCCAGTTCTTCCAGGTCGCTCTGGGCCACTTCCACAAAACGGGCTTCGATTTCCACCTGGACCGGCACATCGTTGATCGAGTTCAGGATGCGCTCAAAGTTTTCCAGGTTTTCAGCCGTGTTTTTGACGATCAGCAGGTTAAGACTGGGTTTATAGACAATGGAAGTGTCTTGCGGGAAAGGCACGCCGGCATCAACAAAGAATTTTTTAACGTCGCCCCGTTCAACGGTCGGCGCCGGACCGCCAAACTCCGGCGTGGCCTGGGCCGCGCCTTCGGCGGCGCCAATGATCGTTTCGGCAATAGAGGGCTGGACTTTGTAGGTGCGCGTTATCAGCGCTTCGGTAACCACATCGCTCGGCGTAATAATAACCACATTTTCCTCGATCCGGTATTTCAGCCCGGTAACTTCCGTGATGTATTTAATGGCGTCCATCAGCACGATATTGCGCAGGCTCAAGGTCACCGTCGGCAAAGTAGTCGGCATCGGGGCCGCCACGGCTGCTTCCTCGCCGAGCAGCTCGCCCTCAGCCGGTGCAACCGGCGCGCTTGGCGCGGCCTCGGCCGCGCCCGGCCGCTTCAGATGCAGAATAAAGTTCACGCCCTTTTCACCCGGCGGGGACTCTTTGTCGTTAACGAGACTGACCTCATCGAGATACTTGATGACGTCCACAATATTGGCCTGCCGGAACTCCAACTTGGGAATCTGGATCGAGTTCAACTTCTCCAGCAGCCGGCGTTTGCCTAGCCGGACAGGCTCAGGACCCGGCGCGACCGCTTCCGGGCCGACAGTCTCCGGTCGCACGCGCGAGCTCCAGGCATCGCGCACCTGCGCGATCATCTCGGCCTGCTGGCGGTCCATCTGACCGGTTTCCAGGTTATACATTTTGGCGGCAAGTTTTTTCAATTGGGCGGCGGCCTCTTCATTCTTTTCGTCGAGCGCGAGCACGTTGCGGAATTCGCGCCGGGCTTTTTCATATTCGCCGATGGCATAATACTGCCGGCCGCGCTCAATCGCGGTTTTAACCTGTTTTTGCCGGTCGAGGTACTCCGCCGCCAGGCGGGGCGGCGTGGGCACGGCCTTGCTGTCAACAATGCGCGCTTCTTCCTTCTTAATTTCTTCGCTCAGGCGCGCGACGCGCTGATGGGCCGGGTAGTATTCCAAGGCGCGACGGATGGCTTTCTTAGCATCATCATACTGGCCGGCCTTGTAATAATTCAGCGCAATGCGGTATTCACATTCCGCCTGACTTTGCATCGCCTTCTGCCGGGTCTCGACGGTATGCGGACGGATGGGCATCAGATTCAGCGCTTGGTTGAAATGCTTCAAGGCGGCGTCAAATTCGTTGCGCCCCATCGCCTGGTAACCCAGGTCCAGGGCCTTGAGCGCCTCCACTTCCCTGGCCTGGCGCCGAACTTCTTCCTGGGCGGCGAGAAGTTCTTCCTGGGTAAGCATTTTCTCCGGCGCTCCCGCGGCGGTTACCGCGCCAGTTACGGCTTTTTCCGCTTCTAAAGCCGCGCGCGGCGCGCGCCCAACCAGGCGCCGCCACAGCGACGCCTTTGGCTCGGCGGTTACCGCTTCTTCAACCACCTCGGACGGCTTCTCCGGCGCCGCGCTCACCGCCCCGCGCTCCAATTCAAAAACAATTTCTTCTTCTCCTTCTACGGCCGGCTTCTCCGGCGAGGGAACTGGCGCGACCGCTTCGGCCGTTGCCTGAGTAGCAACCTCCGCGCCCGCAGGAGGCAAGGCAGTTGGCGCCTCGGGTTTTTCCACCACCGCTTCCGGAGTTGGCTCTATAGTTTCCGGTTCAGGGGCAGGCTCAACGACTGCCGGTTCGGGGACAGGCTCAGCGACTGCCGGTTCAGCGGCAGGCTCGACAACCGCCGGTTCGGGGGCAGGCTCGACGACTGCCGGTTCGGGGACAGGCTCGACAACCGCCGGGATCGTTGTTTCGACCGGCGCCTCGATTGGAGTCGCTTCCGGTGTCGCCGCGGGAACGGGTGGTTCTGACGGCGCGGTAGCGGGCACGGCCACGGGTGTGATGGTTACCGCTTCAGTCTCGTTCTTAGCCGGTTCCTCCACGGCTGGTGTTGGAGTTGTTTCCGCTGCGGTCGGCGCCGGGGGAAGAGCCACGCCGTTACCGGCGCGGCTACGGGCCGTTTCTTCCGGAGCCTGGTCTAAAGGAGCGGCGGGTTCAACTTGTTCCGGCGCAGCAGCGGGAGTTTCCACCACGGGTTCTTGAACGGCGGATGGCTCGGCCGGCGGAACGGCCGCAGCCTCAGGCGGGGGGACCGGCGGATTCGGATTCTCCGGCAAGGTAGTGACATCAACTTCCGCGGCAGGTTCGGCCTGGTTTTCGTCCTGGGCCAGGACGAGCGCGCCGATGCTGGTCAGCAGGAGTCCGCCGGCAACAAAAAAGATGGCCACAGATTTCATCACGATACCGTTTGCCGGCCTCACGGTTTTAGGTCTGGCAAGCTGTCGGGTTTCGCCGTACCCAGCTTGGGTAAAAATTGCTTATCCGCTTCGGAAAGTGGCTGGACCGGTATTTCCATACCGGTATTTACGTCGGCAACAATAACGCTATCTTTTTTTATGTCAACAATCTTGTAGGAACTATTTTTAAGCGTAATGACCTCGCCCTGCTTGGCCAGTAGCCTGGTCTGATCCACCAGAAAGAGCAGGCTGGCCGCCGGCTCACCCTGATTTTCGCGGTTAATGGTCAAGGGGAACAGCTTGTTGCCCCGGCTGAGGGTCAACACCGAAACATCTTCGTCCAACTCAAGGTTCCCGCGGCGAACCTTGGCATGCTTCTCCTCGAATTTGACCAACTTGTAACCATCCACGGTATCGCCCAGCCGGGCGTAGGTGTCGCGCTGCTTCACCTTATTTCTCAGCAGGAAGAGCACATCGTTCGTGCTCAGGTTTTGAACGCCCTGGAAGCTGAGCGGCATGGGGGCGCGGCCGGTTTTGATGACCCGCAGCTTTTGCGCATAGGGCGGGTGATCGTCTGCCTCGCGCGGATGGGTGCTGGCCTGGAACTCTTCCAGATTGGTAAACCCGTCGCCATCAACATCCTGGCTGGCATCGTCCACATTCGGATTCAGGCCATACTTGAGCTCCCACTTATCGCTCATGCCATCCAGGTCGCTGTCCTTTTCGCCCTGCACGGGTGCCAGGGGTTGCTGAGCGCCACAATTCAGGAACGGGCAGACGCCGGAGTCGGGCGGTATGGGGCGGCCGCACTTTACACAGCCTACGCGCAGCTCGGCCACCATCAGATGTTTTTGCCAGGCGGGAACACGCGCGGCGCCTTGCAGGGCTTCAATGCCCTCATCCAGGCTCGTCAGGTCCAGTTGCCTGGCCGTCTGCGAGAGAACACGTGACTGTTCCTGTCTCCGGCCCAGATCCTCCATTTTCTTGTGCTCGCCCTCCACCTTCAGAATCAGGAAAATCAGCGACAGCAACAGGCCTGCCAGGGCTAGGAACAGAACGGCCTTATCGTAGGCCGCCTTGAGCCAGGCCTTAAGAACTTGTGTGCTGAGCGTCATGGATGTTTGACCTTCCAATGCGGGCTCCGCCCGCAACCCAATAAATTCCAAGTTCCACTCGTGGCGCGTGGCGAGCCAAAATCCAAATTCCAAGGAACACTCAAATTCCAATAAAGACAAAAAAATCCCGGTTGTCTTTCCGTTTTTTCACCTTTGCGGTAATTGATTGCATTTCCCTGGAATTTGGAACTTGGATTTTGGAATTTAGTTAACGTTCTTGATATTTTATCGTTTTTTGTGGTGGTTACCAACGTTTAAGGTACCCAAGAGCCCTCCTTCAAGGCAAGCGCGGGTGCGAACTGATAAACATCCAGGTCCAGCTTGACGTCCAATTGTTCATTGCCCATGATTACCTTGCGCTCGCGGTCGGCCGCGCCGGGCGGCGCTCGTCCGGCCGAATCGCCCGAGACCGCGGCCGGGCTGCCCGAGTTATAGGCCTGGTTGGGATTGGTTGTTTCAATCCGCGTTACGACCATGAACAGGGGCCGGCCGGCCAGGAGATTCAACATCTCGATTGCCGCGTTTTCGGTGGCTTTGACGGCTATCTTGAACCGCTGGCTGGAAACAACGCTGGCCGGGTAGGATGTCCCTGACGCAGCCGCGGGCGGCGGCGCAGAGCGCCGGCCGGAGCCCGGCGCCGAGAGCTCAAATTGTTCGCGCTCGATGGCTATCAGTTCGGTAATGGCTGCGTCCTGCAGAACAGCGCAGAGCTCTTCAATGATCTTTAACTGCTGGACCAGGCGGGGAATGTCGCCAGGGGCCGGTAATTGCCCGCTGGCGTATTTATCAAAACCGAATGCATATCTCTCCGGGAACTTAATGCGGGCATTCTGCAGGCGGTCGCGCAGTTGACGCAAGGAGTGCTCCAGGAATTGCATGAACTTGGCCGCTTCCATGGGCTGAGCATCGGCCTGGCCGGCGCGCAAGAGCTCATTTAATTCGTTATACCGGTCAATGACATCCTTCAGGTTCTCGGCCTCCTTGCGGACATTGGCCGCCACCGGGAACACCTCGCGCCGATATAGTTGCTGCAGGCGGATAGTCGCCTGATCTAGCGCGCGGGCCTGCCGGGAATACTGGCGCTGGGCAGCGAACAAGCCCGCCAGCGCGAGGAGCAGCAGGACCGCGGCCACGGCCAGGCAAAGCCAAAACACCAGATGCTTTTTAAGGAAGGCCAAGTTCATGAAGAGAGTTGATTCGTTAATTCGTGGATTAGATGATTAGTTGATTCGTGAATGCGTGGCAAAGTTGATTGGTTGATTCGACAATTCGTTGATTCGTAATTCTGCAGTTCTTCGTCTTACAAATCAACCAATCATCAAATCATCTATTTTCCCATCATTCCGTGTCCGTCGTCTTCTTCCTCCGGTCCGCCGTCCCGCGCGGCGCGGGATAAATCTGTCGCTTGCCACGCGTCGCGCGTGGTCCGTCGTCTGCCGTCCGTCTTCAGAGCGGATGCTTCAGGGCAATTTCCACGGTAAATTGCCGGGCATAATCATCCAGGTTCGGCAACGGAGAAAGCAGGATTTCCGTGGCTTCGGTAAAAAAGGGCGACTGCCGCAGGCGATCGCGGAACTGGGCAATCGAGCGGTCGGTGGCCTTGTCGGCGAAAATCAGGCCCTTAACCTGGATATGCGTATATTGCGGGGCCTCTTTCCCCTGCCGCAGGGCGGCCATCGCCCGCTGGCCGCGCGGGGCCGGAGCGGCGTCCGGCGCCGGTCGCTGGTTGTCCGTTATCGTCCGCGACATCGGCGCGAAGGATACCAGCCACATGCCGTCCAACAGGCTGTCATGAACGGCGTTTAACACTTCGAGCC
>JACPGN010000249.1 GCA_016182435.1 Lentisphaerota bacterium
CGCAACATGCTGTTCCTCTCGATAGCGGCGGCATTGGCCGAAGCCAGAGGGATCGAAAATGTTTTCTACGGCGCCCAAACCCAGGATCGCTATGGTTACTGGGACTGCACGGCGGAATTCCTGGAACGCTGCAATGCCGTCCTGGCGCTCAATCGCCGCAAGAAGGTCGTCATCCAGGCGCCCTTTATGCTGCTGAGCAAGCGCGAGGTTCTCAAGCTCGGCCTGGAGCTGGGCGTGAATTATGCGCAGACCTGGAGCTGTTACTGCGGGGAGGATACCGCCTGCGGGGTCTGCCCGGCCTGCGTTGAACGGCGAGGGGCCTTTGACGCCTTGAAAACATCAGACCCGCTGGCGGCGATTTGAACCGTACTCCGGATAACCAACGCCCAATGCTCAGGACCGGTGCGGCGGTAACCCCTACAGGAGGGTAAAATGGCGCGACACGAGGTCGCGCCCTACGTAGGGCCTCAGCTTGCTGAGGCCATTGGGATCGCCCCCCCAATAACTGAGAAGCTGTGAAAAAATTGAACCCAGACGGTCGGGGTGGAACCCGACCCTCCATCTTCCGGAGAAAAACGGCTTAATTTCACCAATGGCTCGCCACCCCGCGCGGCGCGGGGTAAACGCGCTTGCCACGCCTTGGCGTGGCCACGAGTGGAGGGACGACTTCCATGTCGTCCGCAATTTTTTCACAGCTTCTGACGCATTACGGGAGGCGCTGATTAAGCCTTGGCGCTGGCGGCCGCTGAGGCCGCTTCGGCCGGCGGCCGTTGAAAACTTTCCACGACCCAGCGGGAGAGCTCCTGGTCGGGCGCCTCGACGACCGCGCGCGTGATTTCAAACGTTGTCCGGCCGGTGTTCTTGGAGATCAGCTTCAGCCCATGCTGGAAGTCATGGAACTTTTCGCTGAAGATTGTGCGCATGGTCTTGTCCTGGGTGATGCACTGTTCTACGAGCAGATCCACGGCTTCATCGCTGAAAACCAGAGTCAGGCCATGCTCTTCCTTGAAGCGCCGGGCAAACTCGGCCACTTCCGATTTCAACAAATTGCGCTGCGAGCGCCGGTTCTTGCTGAGCAGGCTCTTGAGCGCGTCCAACGGGTCGCTGACCGTGGTGGTGTCAGCTTCAAAGTTCTTAATGGCGGTTGAGGGCAACTGGAACTTGAAATTGCGGAAGGTGCGCTCCATCACGGTCATCAACCCGCGCGCGCCGGTAGCCTCCAGAATAGCGCGTTGGGCTATTTCGGCGATGGCCTCCCGGGTGATCGTGAAATCTATGCCATAGCCGCTGAAATCCTGGCGATACTGGGTCAGGATACTGTCCTCCGAGGTCAGCATGATCTGCTGGAGGTCCTCGGCGGTCAGGGCGTCGCAGGTTACCCGCACGGGCAGCCGGCCGATAAACTCCGGCTCAGGTATTCATAATCGGCTTTGGGTGGCTTGCCGTCGGCCGTGAACCCGATGGGCGCGGAAGTGACCCGGTGCTTCACCTGGTCCGCCAGAGAGTCAAAGGCGCCGCTGACAATGAACAGGACATGGCGCGTATTGAGCGTGCGGCGCGGCGGCTGGCCGCTGCGCTGGAACTGCATGATGGCTTCCATCTGCCCCAGGAGGTCGGTCTGGCTTTGCAGGCTGACGTCGGTTTCTTCCATGAGCTTGAGCAAGTTGACCTGCACGCCGCGGCCGGAAACGTCGCGGCCGTAGGACATGGGCGCGCCGGCGATTTTATCAATTTCATCAATGTAAATGATCCCGTATTGCGCCAGTTCGGCGTTGCCCTCGGCCACGCGCACCAGGTCGCGGACCAGGTCTTCCACGTCGTGGCCGACGTAGCCGGTTTCCGAGAATTTGGTGGCGTCGGACTTGACCAGGGGCACGCCGATCATGCGGGCAATGCAACGCATCAAGTAGGTTTTGCCCACGCCGGTGGGACCCAAGAGGACGATATTCTGCTTGGCATAGTCGCGCTCGCGCAGCGCCGGGTTTTCCAGGCATTGGCGCACGTGGTTGTAATGGTCGCAGATTGCCACGGAGAGCACTTTCTTGGCCTCGGCCTGCTGGATGACAAACCGGTCCAGGTAGTCGCGGATATCGCGCGGCTTGAGATTGAACTCGCGGATGCGCCGGAGCTTTTCGGCCACGGCCGCATCGCCGCCCGGCGGGGTGGGCTTTGGGCCCTGGTCAGCCGGCGCCGCGGCGGCGCCCGGTTGAAACAACGAGCTCGCCTGCATTTGGCGGAGCTTGTCCATAACCTGTTTGCGCAATTCTTCCGTGGGTTCCAAAGGTTTGTGGTCGCTCATGGAGAAAATATAAACCGGCGCCGCCGCTCAAGCAATCCTTATCGTTCCGGCGCACAAGCTGCGTCATTCTCGTTAAAAGGCGCGAATAGTATTCGCGAATAGTATTCGCTTGCAGCGCCCCGCGGTCTATGCTATGCACCTGAAGTAATTATTCCAAGCCGGTCAAGGAGCATTTCATGATTCTGTTAATTCTCTGTATTGTGATTGCCATGGGAATATCTTTTCTCTGTTCGCTGAGCGAAGCCTGTTTGCTCAGCGTCTCCCTG
>JACPGN010000250.1 GCA_016182435.1 Lentisphaerota bacterium
GCCGCCGGCGACGCCACTGCCGTTGCCGCCACGGCCGCCGTAGCCACCGCCTCCGCCGGAAGCGTTATCCCCTCTGGCCGCTCCTTTTCCCGGCCCGTAGCCGGCGGTATAGCTGGCCAGCGAGCCAGCAAAGCCTTTGCTGTCGGCACTGATTTGTCCGCCTGAGGCTATAGTCAAGTTCCGCATCCTCCAGAGCGGCGAAGCGCCGTTGGTATAGGCTGAATAGGGAAGCAGGGATGCCCCGTTGGCAATTGAGACATCGCCGGTTACGCTGACCAAAGCGCCCAGATTGGTCTGAACCGCGTTGGTCTCGGCCGCATAAATGCCCAAAGTAGCGTTAATGGCCAGCGCCAGGTTGCCGCCGCAGGAGATACTTTGAGGATTGGTCTTTGTCGAGGAACTGCCGAGATAGAGTGCGGCCCCGCTCGTCAAAGTCAGGCTGCCGCAGGTAATCACGCCATTGCGCGGAGCAAACCTCGTCAGAGCTCCGCTGAGAGTCATGGCGTTGGTTACGGTCAACTGCATGGCCGGGGCAGCCGGGAAGTCAAACCAGCCATTGGTCATCGTGAAGGTGTCCATCGTCCAGGCCGTGAAGTCCGGAATATAAGTGAGACCGGAATGCGGTATCCAAGCCGGATTGAGCAGAATGTTGCTGGGAAAGTAAAGAGTGCCAATTTGCGCGTCTGCGCCGTAGCTGTTAGTGCCGCGCTGGGTCCAGAAGGTAACCGTGGGCGCCGCAAGCGCGCTTTGCGCCGCAGGATTGAAAACAATGGCAATCCGGCCGCCGGCGCCGGAGCCGCCCGTCGGGTTGGCAGGAGTGCTCGCCATTCCGCCCGCGGCTCTAACAGTGCCATTGGTGCCCGTAAAGGTGTCGCAAGAAATATAAATGCTGCCCCCGGAACCCCCGCCGCCGCGCCCGCCGGTTCCGTCCGAGTTGCCGTCCGCCGTGATCGTTCCATTGACGGTCACTACCCCGTTCGCTTCAATCAGCACCGCGCCGCCGCCCGCCGCGCCAGAACTCGGATAGGCGCTACATCCTCCTCCGCCGCTGCCGGGCCAGATCGGCGCATTGGTTGAACCGTAGGGACTGCCACGCCCGCCGTTATAGCCGTTGCCGCCGTAACCGCCATGGCCGCCGCCCCCGCCCCCATTCCCGCCGGTCGTGCCGCCACTGGGACCATGGCCGTTCATTGTTGAGGTACCCCTGGCATAGCCCTTGCCATCCGCATTGATGCGGCCGCCCGGCCCAACCGTCAAATTAGAACAGGCAATCCAGACGCGATTGGACATCGCGTCGTTGGTGAACGCCGCGGGCAGGGTCATGGTGGCATTGGTGGCAATAGTTACATTCGTGGCTGAGAGTTTTGTGTCCCAGTTGGAGAAGATCAGGTTGGCCTTGTTGCTGATGAGGAGCGAACTCAATAAATAGGTGGAATTGGTCAGCAGGACGCCAATGCTGTTAGTGGCAATGACCACCTCATCGCCGTTGGTCGGCGCCGCGCCGCCGACCCAGTTCGTGTCCACGTCCCAGTAATGTGGGCGTCAGCCAGGTGACCGTAGCCGCGCCGGCGCAAGGCGCCGTCAAAACTAACGCCGTTAAAAAAACGGCTAATCGCATTTTTTCAAGCCAGCCTTTCATCCCGACATCGAATATTCCCCATTATGCGGGCTATCGTTATAGTGCAATTAAATTACCATTGTTGGCCGGCGCCATCAAGCTTTTTTTTGCCGGTTTTTGGTAAGGCATCTGCCAGGCCTCCTACATATGTAGGAGCGCCACCCCGCTGGCGCGATCGAAGATAAAGAATCGCCTCGACGGGGCGAGGCTCCTACAGAAAATGGAGGGGCGGGTTCCACCCCGACCGAATTGCGGACGACGTGGAAGTCGTCCCTCCACTCGTGGCCACGCCACGAGCTTGGCAAGCCATTGGTAAAAGCAAGCCGTTTTTCTTCGGAAAATGGAGCCTATCCCGCTTTTTTCTTCGGCCACTGATGGACGATATCGAGGATTTGGCGCACATAGGCGCACTCGCAACGCGCCGGACACAATTTGAAGACAGAGCGCTTCTGGCAGTAGCCCGGACATTCAGCGGTTACTTGCAGGCGCTTCTTGTAGACCGGCCCATCATATAAACCCCGGAACTTGCCGACAGGAATGGTCATAGTGGTTCCACAATCCGGGGTAATATGATGGAACAGAAAGAAACCAGCCTCCAGCCGATCGAAATTAACCTGGTAGCCCCCCAGGATGACGGCCGGGTCCGCCAGAAAATCGGACAACCCGGCCCACTGCCGCATGCAAGCGGAGCAGGATCGAAACGGTGCTGCTTTTGATTTCTGAACCATGGCGGGTACCTGCCCCATCAAGAGCCGCGATAAAAAACAAGAATATTTCCGCCTGAAGCGGACCCGCCCAGGCGGGAACCACGGATGGCACGGATAGCACTGATATAGAATTGGGGACGGCTTTTCCCATCCGTGTTATCAGTGTAATCAGTGGTTTCCACCATAGGCGGATCCGCCTGAGGAGGAGATTTTTTGGGTTGCGGGCATGGCTGATCCTACGGAATTATTACGCGGCCGGCGCGCTGTTCCCGACGGCGGGCGGCGTGAAGACGCGCGCGGCCAAGTCCTTGTCCAGCAGGAACAGGCCATTGCCATCCGCGCCGATCAGCCGCAGGCGCGCGAGCACGTCGTTATCGTTGGCTTCTTCCTCAACCTGCTCGGTCACGAACCATTGCAGGAGGACAGCGCTGGCGTGATCCTTTTCCTGAAGAGCCAAATCGGACAGGTCGTTAATGCACTCGGTAATGAACTGCTCGTGACGAAGAGTTTGCTCAAACATATCCAATAACGACTTGAACGCCGAAGGGGGCGCCTTGACCGCTGCCAAGGCGACGGCACCGCCCTGGCTGAGGATGTAATCATAAAACTTGCGGAAGTGGACCATTTCCTCCTGGAACTGGATCATGAACCAGTTGGCGGCGCCTTTCAGTCCTTTTGCCGCCGAAGCCGCCGACATGGAGAGATAGAGGTAGGCGGAATAAAATTCGTTGTTCATCTGGCCGTTCAGCGCCGCAAGCATTTTTTGATTCAGCATGGGTAACCTCCATTTCTTACCAATTCTCGGCCAGAAGCTCGTAATGGGCCTGGGGATGGGCGCAGGCCGGGCAATCCTGTGGCGCCTCGAAGCCCTTGTATAGATAGCCGCAATTGCGGCAGCGCCATACGACTTCGCGGTCCTTCTTGAAAACCGTGCCGGAGGCCACGTTGGCGGCAAGGGCAAGGAACCGCTTTTCGTGCTGGCGCTCCGCCACGGCGATAGTTTCGAATATCTTGGCGATCGGCGCAAAGCCTTCCGCGCGGGCTTCCTGGGCAAAGCCCGGATACATTTCCGTCCACTCATACTTTTCACCGGCGGCCGCGGCGGCCAAGTTCGGCTCCGTCGCGGCAATTACGCCGGCCGGAAAGGCGGCTTCGATTTTCACGGCGCCGCCCTGCAGGAGCTTGAACAGGCGCTTGGCGTGTTCGCGCTCCTGGTTGGCGGTTTCCTCGAACACGTCGGCAATCTGAATGAACCCGTCCTTACGCGCCTGGCCGGCAAAATAGGTGTAGCGGTTGCGCGCCTGCGATTCGCCGGCGAAGGCCGTCAGGATATTGCGTTCCGTCTTACTGCCTTTGAATTCCATATTGTTCTCCTTGTTATCTACTCAGGTTGGTGAGATCACCAAACCCCGGCGGATTTTTTTCCGCCAGAGGCGGATCTGCCTATGGCATGATACCACGGATTACACTGATTTAACGGATGAGATCAATGAAAGATATCTCTCCCTATCCGTGGCATCCGTGTAATCCGTGGTTCTCCTCTCTGTAATGACTCATTCCGCCGAAAACTGGTCCTTGCCGGCGCCGCATTCGGGGCAGACCCACTCAGCCGGTAGTTGGTCAAAAGCTGTTCCCGGTTGAACGCCATGTTCCGGGTCGCCCAGCTTGGGATCATAGACATAGCCGCAGACATCGCAGATGAAACGTTTCATCGTAACTACTCAGCGTAGTTGGGTTCACAGTTCAGGGTCGAATGAATGCCGTAGGAAATTAGAGTCTTTTCTGTAAAGATACAAGTTTTTGCGTGTATGTTTTGTACCCCCCCAGTCTTATGGGGCAAGAGGGCGCGTTCGCCTGCCGGCGGAACCCTCACGCGACCACCTCATAACCCATTACCGCTGCGGCAGCATCGCCAGGGAACCAAGCAGCTCCCGAGCGCTGCAGGTGGCTGTGCCCAGTTTGCCGACGACCACGCCGGCGGCGCAATTAGCCAGTTGAGCGGCCATCTCGTAAGGAGCGCCGGAGGCCAGGGCCAGCAGCATGGTGGCGATCACGGTGTCGCCCGCGCCGCTCACGTCGAACACTTCGCGCGCCACGGTGGCTACGTGCCAGGGTTGGCGTTTGCGCGCCACCACCAACATGCCCTGGGGCCCAAGCGTGATCAGCAGGCACGCCGGCCGCCATTTCTTAATAAGAATATCCGCCACCCGCAACAAGGGCCGGTCCTTCAACGGACTTTGGCAGGGTGGTTGTTCCGCTACTCCGGCCAGCGCAAACGCTTCATGGCGATTGGGGGTTACCACCGTCAGCCCGGAGAGTTTCAGCGTGCCGTTCTCCTTGGGGTCCAGCGCTACGGGCACGCCTGCGCGCCGCGCCGCGCGCAGGATAACATCCACGACCGGCTGGGTGACGGCGCCCTTGCCATAATCGGCGATGATTACGCCGGAGACGCCGCGCAGCGCGGCCGCTATTCCAGCGCAAAAAGCCTTTTGGACCTTGACCCCCAGGCGCAGTTGATCCTCCCAATCCACCCGCACGATCTGCTGACGCTCGGCCAAGATGCGCGTTTTCACGGTCGTGCGAATGCCGGCGAAGCGCAGCACGCCGCGCGTGCCGACGCGGTCATGCTCCAGGACACGCAATAAATCCGTGCCGGCCGGATCGCGCCCGACTATTCCGCGGATACAGGCCCGTGCGCCCAGGGCGCTCAGGTTACGCGCCACGTTGGCGGCGCCGCCGGGCATGTTTTTTTCCTCGGCCACGCGCACGACCGGCACGGGCGCCTCGGGTGAAATGCGGTGCACCGCGCCGTAAATGTAGCGGTCCAGCATCAGGTCGCCCACCACCAGGATTTTCTGCCGGGCAAACCGCGACACCAACGCGCGGGCCACTTGAATGTCATTCGGCATGGCTAAGGTCCTTCCAAACCAACGCGGGCTATGCCCGCAACCGAAAAAACCAACCACTGATTACACGGATTTCACGGATATAGTAAGCATGACCCGAGTTCCCGCCTCGGCGGGTCCGCTTTCAGGCGGAAAAACATCCCATATCAGTGCTATCCGTGTCATCCGTGGTAATATTCTTGTTTTTCATAGCGGTTGTTCATATATCAGGTACTATGCGCGAGTGCTGCGGGTAATTCGTGTCGCCCGGATGCGTCCAATAATCATCGCCGGGGCCCTCGACCCGGTCAATCAGCAGCCGGATGGTCCCGATCAGCGGCGCCTTGGCCGTGGCGCGGACACATAGGCAGCGCGGGTCATCGGATGTCCATACTTCCAGTTTGCCGACGCGCACAAACAGTCCTTGAAACTTGGCGTCGGGATCAAGCTTCAAGGAGCGGATTTCGCTGTAATTGCCGATATCAAGGGTTTCAACAGCGCGGGCATCCACCAGCAGATCATAGAGTTTTTCGTCGGCCATGACGCGGAATTCATAGTGTTTGCCCGCCTCAAGCTTCCGCGAGCGCATGTAAAACATGAAGCTGATCAAGTCGCGCGTGTCGGCATCAATGGCAAAAGTTTTCTCGTCGCCTTTCAAGAGATGCCGCCAGTGCGCGGTGCGCGCCTTATGGTCGAAGGTCGTAATTTCGTGCAGGCGGTAGCTTCCCTCGCTGAGCCGCTTGGTGAACCTGAGCGGCAGAAAGGTGGCCGGGTCCACGACGCTTTCGATGAAATCGTCCACCGGATAGATTTTGTTCATGATGTTCAGGGTGCGCGTCGTCGCCCGAATGGCCAGGAGTTCGCGCCCGTCTTCCTCGATGTACTCGCTGACCACCTTGGTTTCGGCCACTACCCAGACACCCCACTGGACTTTATAAAACAAGGTTTCACCGACGGGAAACCACAGGGTCGGCCCGCCGGCAACGCTATGCGTAGTATTGCCTGCCCGCAGTGGCTGCGCCACAGGCGCTGCAGGCGGGCCGGCAGGCCGATTGGTCGGGACAATAGCAGGCGCCGATACCACCTTTGTCGGAGGCAGACCGGACACCATAATGTCGCATCGAAGGACTGGCAGGTCGGGCAGGTCTTCTTCGGCTTGTGTTTGGAAATTTGCCAGCAGCAGACTTAGTACGGAAACAATGTATACATGCAATTTCATTTTGTCTTCCGTAGCCGCACCGGTGACGGTGCGGTCCGCGGCGTCACCGCCGCGGCTACAAAACCGAGCCTAACCCGGCGAAAAAAAAGGTTTTAACCCAATGCATAATGAGCCAAATTTTCTTACTCCGCCAATTCCTGCGCGCGCTTATGCGCCGCCAGGATGGCCTGGACAAAAGTTTCGCGGACGTGAGCGGCTTCAAGAACCGCCAAGGCGGCGGCGGTAACGCCGCCCTTGGAGGTTACCCGAGACCGCAGCTCGAGGGGTTCCAGGTCGCTTTCTTCCAGTAAAGTCGCTGCCCCATGGATCGTGGCCATGGTCAAGGTCCTACTCGCCTCCGGGTCGAGCCCCATTTCCCTGGCCGCCTGGAGCATTATTTCCGCCAGGAAAAAAACGTAGGCCGGACCGCTGCCGCTCAAGGCCGTTACGGCGTTCAGGTGCGTTTCTTCCAGCCGAAGGACCACCCCCACGGATTGAAACAGCTTTTCGACAAGCTCCGCGTCCTGAGCGGTCGCGCGCGCGCCCAGGCAATAAGCCGAAGCGCCCGCGGCGGCCAGGGCCGGCAAGTTAGGCATAACGCGAACTACCCGCGTTATGGCGGGCAGCCGCTTCTCCAGCCAGGCCGTGGAAATGCCGGCGGCAATGCTGATCAGGAGCGCGCCGGCATCAAGCGCGGCGCCAACTTCCGGCAGCACCTCGGCCAGCACTTGCGGTTTGACCGCCAGCACGACCACGCCCGCGCCGCGCACACCGTCGCCGTTGCGTTCAAAGGCGGCAACTTTAAGCGCGGACTGAAAATGCTCACGGCGGCGGCGCTCCACATCCGTTACTCGCAGGCGTTGCGCGCTCAGGAGCCGGGCGCGAATTATTCCGCGCACAAGGGCTTCGGCCATATTACCGGCGCCGACCAAGGTCATGGTTATGTCCGGTGCCATGCTTGTCCAAAATAATATTTTAGACACCAATGATCTAGTACCAATGCGGGCTATGCCCGCAACCCATTATCCAACACAATATCCAATATTCAACAAGGAATATCCAATAACCAAGTTAAGATAATCGCAGACAACGTGTAAGAGGTGTTTTTGTTTTCTTTCTTCATCATTGGTTATTGAGTATTGGATATTGGATATTCTTATTCAAAGATACACGCAAAAACGTGTATCTTTACGGGAAAGGGTCTAAGGCGGGCTTCATCGGGGCTCCCGCCGGCCGAAGAGAATGGCGCCCAGCCGAATCCAGGTGGCGCCTTCCTCTACGGCAACCTCAAAATCATGGGACATGCCCATGGATAATTCCGGCAGTGCATAGCCAGTTTTCTGCCGCCAACCCTCGCGCAGCTCGCGCAGCTTGCGAAAAAAGGGGCGCGCGTGCTCCGGGTCTTCCGCCAGCGGCGGAATAGTCAGCAGCCCGCGGATATCCACCCGCCGCAGAGTTTCCGCCGCCTTTAATACGCCAGGAACGTCCTCCGGGGCAAGCCCGAATTTGCTGCCCTCGCCCGAAACATTGACTTCCAGCAAGACCGGCAGGGCGCGGCCGGCCGCGTCCGCGGCCGCCTCAATGGCCAGAAGCAGCCGCAGCGAATCCACCGACTGAATTGTTTGAAACAGGTAAACGGCCTCTTTGACTTTATTGGTCTGCAGGTGGCCAATCATGTGCCAGGCCAAGGCCGCTGAACACAGTGGAATTTTCTGTTTGGCTTCCTGCACGCGGGTTTCGCCGAAATCAGCCAGCCCGGCCGCGGCCGCTTCCTGAATGCGCTCCGGGCCGTGCGTTTTGGAAACGGCCAGCAGGCGCACCTCGTGCGCCTGGCGCCCTGAGCGTCCGCAAGCCGCCTGAATCCGGCGCTTAACTTCAATCAGGCGCTCCTCAAAGGTGGTATTCATGCTAAGCGCCCAGGAATATCAAAGCGGTTGGCGGGCGCTGATGGCGCGCGCCAGGGTGACTTGATCCGAATAGGCAAT
>JACPGN010000026.1 GCA_016182435.1 Lentisphaerota bacterium
TGCCAAATAGAACGCTGCCATCCCGGTCCAGCAAATAAATCATGTCCGGAGACACTTCGGCAAGAATACGAGCAAAATCGGACTCCTTTTGAAGACCATCCAGAAAATCGTTGAGCGCGCGGGTCAACAAGTCAACATCCCTGCTTCCGGTGAGCTCAAGGCGGTGACTGTTAAGTGCGCGCCCACTTAGCAAGGCAATCTGGGCGGCGAGCTGCGAGATGGGGTTCCTTATCTCCTGCCGCACCAGCTCCAGGACGGAGAAGACCAGGCCGGCGCCGAATAATCCCAGTAAGATCAAGACTTGCAAAATAGTTTTCGGATCCTGCAACTGCTCGATATGCGGCAATTGCCACATTAGGTTGACAATGCCGCCCACCGACACCAGCATGAGCAGGCTGGCCAACAATAGAATTCGATTGCGTACTTTCATGATTCCCCATGCGAGGTGGATGGCGCAAAAGAAAGGGGCGCCACCTCCCGCTCATATCGCATCGAGGGACCGCTAAGCCCCATCACGCAAATATGAAAATAGAAGGCGCGCCCAGTCAGGCGCGTCCTTCACAGTTTCGTCCGCGTGATCAGAAAATTAGCGGTTTTCGAATACGACGATTCTGCTACGACGCGACAAAATATTCGTTTTCCGCCCGCTCCCCGGCTGTTCCGCCGTCGCTCCATGAGCTATGGCGGACAAGTTGCCGTGGCGCCCAACCTTCGCTCAGAGAGCTACGGTGGGCAAGCAGGCGTTAATCATTCATTTTGGAATACTCGATTGACCACGCTTCCCTGACCATTTCCAGTGGATGCCGCGGATCCCCTGCTTCACCCGTCTTCGCCCATTCGACTATGCTCAGGGCTACGCCGGGCAGGCCCGCCGGCAGCGAAAAAACCAGTGAAATGGGGCTTTTTCTCAACATCGGCGAACCCTCCGCCAATAGCTACACCCCTGGCAATGCCTTTAATTTAGTCAACTCCGATCCCCCTGTCAAGTGTTTTTTCGCATTTTTGGTAATTTTCTCCGACCAGCCTTGCGTTGACAAACCCCGTGGCAATTTGCTATCTACTACAGCAAAACCCCACGGAGGACGAGACCATGTACCTGACTGGTTTTGCGGATGAAGCCGGCGCCGCGCTGGATGTCCAGATCGCGGCGACCAAAAAACTCGGCTGGGGCAATATCGAAGCCCGGAATGTCCAGGTGGACGGCTTCCCCGCCGGCAATATCCACGACATTTCCGACGCGGCCTTTGACCGCTTAGTCGCCAAGCTGGAAGACGCCGGAGTGCGCATTAATTGTTTCGGCTCAGCAATCGCCAACTGGGGCAAACAGATTGACCAGCCCTTCGCAAGCTCGCTGGCGGAAGCGCGCCGGGCGATTCCGCGTATGCAGCGGCTGGGCACGAAGCTGGTCCGGATCATGAGCTTTGCCGTGCGCAACACTGACGACCAGATGGAAGAAGAACGCTTCCGGCGCCTGCGCGAGATTCAGCGGATGTTCGCCGACGCCGGGCTTACGGCGCTCCACGAGAACTGCATGAACTATGGCGGCATGGGCTGGCCATTCACCCTCAAGCTCCAGGAAAACGTGCCGGGCTTGAAGTTAGTTTTCGACACGGGCAATCCCGTCGCCAGTGACGATTACAGCAAGAGGCCGCCCTATCCCAAGCAGTCCTCCTGGGAATTTTATGAGCATGTCCGCGAGCACGTGGCCTATCTGCACATCAAGGACGGCATTTACGATCAAGCCGCGCAAAAGGCGATTTTCACCTATCCCGGCGAAGGCCATGGCGACATTGCCCGAATTCTGAAAGATTTGTTGGAGCGCGGTTACGATGGCGGCATATCCATCGAACCGCACATGGCCGCGGTCTTTCATGAGGCCGACTCCCGGCCCGGCCAGGCAGCCGCCGAAATTTACGTTGAATATGGCCGGCGCATGATGAAGATGATCAACGCCATTCGGGCGGGGCAAGCATGCCAGTGAAATCAGCATGACCTTCGTTGAAACAATTATAAGGCAGTCAGTCTTATGGGCTGATTGTCATTCCCGACCTGATCGGGAATCCAGAAAAATCAATGCTGGATTCCCGCTTTCGCGGGAATGACGGCATTGAACCTCACAACCTACCCACATGACCTTCGTCGGAACAATCGGTCAATCGGCCTTGAGCCGGCTGCGGCAGGCTACGCATCTGTTTGCCCTGCTGGGGAGTATCCTCACCCAGGCGGCTGCGCCGCGCCACTGGCCGCGAACCACCCGGGCCGTGTTCGCCCGTCAAGTGCTCTTCACCGGGGTCGAGGCCCTGCGGTTCGTGGCCTTGGTCGCGTTCCTGACCGGCATCTCCGTCGTCGCCCAGGCCCAGGTGTGGCTGAGCAAGGCCGGTCAATCGGGTCTGCTGGGCGATATCCTGGTCGCCGTCATCATGCGCGAGGTCGCGCCGCTCCTGGTCAATTTCATCGTGATCGGGCGCAGCGGCACGGCCGTGGCCGTGGAGCTGGCCAACATGAAGGTGTTTGGCGAAATCAAGGTCCTGGAAGCCCAGGGCTTAGATGCCTTGCTTTATCTGGCCATCCCGCGCGCCCTGGCTTTTGCCCTTTCTATTTTCTGCCTGACCATCTGGTTTACGATCATTGCCTTTGTCAGCGGATATGCCTTCGGCATTCTCTTTGGCGCCGGCGCCAGCGACCCAGTGATCTTCACGACAACAATCCTGAAAGGCCTGCATCCGGCGGACGTCTACAACCTGCTGGCCAAGACCATTGTGCCCGGGCTGTTCACGGCCGGCATCTGCATCACTGAGGGCCTCAGCGTGCGCTATTCCATCACGGAAGTGCCCCAGGCCGCCACGCGCGCGGTCGTGCGCTCCATTGCGGCGCTTTTCATTATTTCGGCGATCGTTTCCGTGCTGACGTATGTCTAAAGCGGGCTATGCCCGCAACCCAAAGAAATTAACCACTGATGGACACTGATGAACACTGATAATCCTGAAAGTTCCATCCGTGTCTATCAGTGTTCATCCGTGGTAATAAATCTTTGCTTATGTTTCTTGTTTTTTATAGTGGTTCCTGACATATCAAACACTAAACAAGCAAAAGGCTTTTGCCACAAAAAGGTAACCCCTTAGCCATCTTAAGGGGGCAAGAGGTAGGGCGCGTTCGCCTGCCCGCAATGCTACGCATAGCGTTGCAGGCGGGCCGAACGCGCCGCGGACGGCTCGGCGAGCCGTCCCTACCCTCACGCGACCAATTACCAAAAAAGGCCTAAGGACCACAAAAGACCGGCTTATGAAAGAGGCACACGCTATTCTGGAGTTCAGCGACGTGACTCTTGCTGCCGCGCCGCTGGAACACGCGGGCTTAAGCCAGGTCAATGCCGCGTTCCTGCCGGGCACGCTGAGCATTATCAGGGTGGAGCCGGGCAACGAGCAGTTGCCGCTGGCCGATCTGGCCCAAGGCCTGAAAAGCCCCACGGAAGGATCAATCCTATTCCAAGGTGGAGCTTGGGATACCATGTCCGCGGAGCAGGCCTTAGCCTGTCGCGCCCGGATTGGCCGGGCCTTCGACGGCCATGGCTGGATCAGCAACTTAAACGTGAACGAGAATGTAACCCTGGCCCAACGGCACCATACGGGGCGGGCGATAGCCGAAATCCTGGCCGAGGCCGAGGCGTTGGCGCGCGCCTTCGGTTTGGCCGAACTACCCAAGGTCCGGCCGGCCCTGGCGCCGCGCCAGGATCTGCGCAGAGCTGAATGGATCAGAGCATTTCTCGGTCAGCCCCGGCTGGTCCTGCTGGAACGCCCCATGCAGGGCGTAGCCTGGGAGCACCTGAGCCGACTTGTCGGGGCCGTGCGGGAAGCCTGTAGCCGGAAGGCGGCCGTGCTGTGGCTTTCCGATACTGATCGAATAGAACAGGCCGCGGAATTGCCGCCCACTACGCGGTATGCCATGCGCGGGACCACTTTAGTCGCGATGAAAAACGGATGAGCATTGGACCGGCCAAGGCCTCAGATTGTTCCGTTAAAACCCTGGCCTGCGGCTGGCAGGCATATGACATTTTTGCGTAGAAGTTTATTGTAGGAGCGCCACCCCGCTGGCGCGATAAGATCGCCTCGGCGGTGCGAGGCTCCTACATTTCCACCACAGTCTGACGAAACGTATTTGGGGTTGCGGGCATAGCTCACCTTAGGAGGAATAAACGATGATGGACCAGACCTTCAAGTTTCGTTTTGTCAATGAGATCACCGGCGTATTTGTGCTGTTGGCGCTGGCGGTCCTGATCGCGGGAATTTTTCTGGCCGGAAGAGCCCAGGGCTTGTTCGAGCACAAGTTCCGGCTGCAGGCCGTGTTCCAGGCCGAAGAAGGAACCTATGGGCTGAAAAAGGGATCGGAGGTTAGAATCCGCGATACGGTGGCCGGCAGTGTCAGCCGCATTCAGCCCACCGCCGAAGGCACCATTGCGGCCACCTTTGAGTTGAAGGCCAGTTTCCGCAGTTTTGTGCGCACCAACTCAGTAGCCGTGGTGAAAAAATCGCTGATCCTGGCGGGCGACTCGTTCGTGGACATTTCCATTGGCGACCGCCAGGCCCCGCTGATGGCTGACGGCAGCCTGATCGCTTGCAAGCCGGACACGGATATTGCCAAGCAAGCCTTGCTGGTCCTGGAAGAACTGCGCGCCAAGACCCTGCCGGCGCTGGATAAAGTGAATGCCGTGCTCGACGAATTGCCGGCGCTGACCGTGCAAACCCGCAACACCCTGCAGGCCGGCGAAGCTCTGTTGCGCGAGGATGTCCCCGGTCTGCTGATCCAGGCCCAGGACACTTTGCGCTCGTCGCAAGTGCTGATCGAGGGGTTCCAGCGGCACTGGCTGTTGCGCAAATATATCGAAAACCAGGAAAGCGGCCCCTTAATTTCGCCAGCCGTGGTGACCCTGCCGCAAGCCGGAGGTAAAGCCAAATGAAGAAATCAAGCAGGAAGTGTTGCAACCTTCGAACGCGGCGGCCCTGGGTCTTTACCCTGTTATTGGCCATCGTTCTGGCCATAAGCGGCGCCGGCTGCAAAACGCCGCCGGAGGTCATCCGCGCCGATCAAGAAATCGAACGCAACGTGGCGGTGGCGCACGGCGCTTATGCCGCCGGCGATTTGGCCAAGGCGGTGATCTATTACCAGAAGGCCCTCCAACGCGCGCGGGTTATAGATTCTCCGTCCGGGATCATCCGCAACGCCTACAACCTGGCTGCCTGTTTGGCGGCGCTGCGCTCCTATGACGCCGCCCAGGCCTACTTGGACGAGGCCCGGTTGGAAGTTGAGCACTCCGGCATCCCCTGTCCTGAACTTCCCCTGCTGGAGGCAAAAATAGCCCGCGCCCAGGGACAGTTCCAGGAAGCCGAGGACCTTGCTCGCACGGAGCTGAAAAAGCACAAAGCCCTGAACGCCGATATCCAGGTCCAGTGGCTGCTCCTGAAAGCCGAACTGAAGTGCGACCAGGACCAAGCCGCCGCGGCGGAAATTGAGCTAACGGCAATCGCCCCCAGGCAACTTCAAGCCTGCCGAGCCGAGATTAAAGCCGAGACAGCCCTGACGCGGGCTCACATTGAGATGCGAAAGCATAGCCTGACAGAGGCCGCGCGGCAGTATGATATGGCCGCCGCCTATTGGCGCTCCGCCAGGCGTTATGGCGACATGGCCGCCGCGCTGGACCAGGCCGCTCACGCTTATGAAGCCGCCGGCAATAATTCCGCGGCCGCCGACCGCTGCTATCGCGCCGCCCGCAGTTTGTTCGAGAGCGGTCAAACCGAGCAAGCCCGTGACTTGGCCGCTCGCGCGCTGCGCCTGGCAACCGCCGCCAAGCAGGAATCCCTGCAAAGACAGGCCGAGCGGCTAAAAGCGGAGGTATGACGGCATTTGCTATCCTGCCCGTCCCGACTCTCCGAGAGGTCGGGACTGCGCACCCGCCTGCAACGCTGTAGCACTGCGGGCAGGTAGCGCTGCAGGCGGGCTATGCGGGCCTACAAGAAAATATTGTCAGCCAAATTTGGGTTGCGGGCATAAGCCCGCCTCAGTAGATAATCCGGATCAGGAAAAGAATGAGGCTGGCCAGGGCCGCCACGCCGATCACGACAAAGATCAGCAATCCCAGGTTGGGCCTGCTTTTACGGCGCGAGCCCAGAGGCGAGATACTTTCAAAAAATGCCGGACTGACGACCGGCCGATCCCCATCCACCACCACCTGCGTCACCGCGGCGGTGGCGGCCGCACTGCTTTCCTCAGAACCGGCATTGAAGACGAACTCCGCAGAGCCGATCTGGATTACGTTTTTGGGCTTAAGCTCTTCTTCGGCGGTGATCCGCTTGGCATTCAGCAGCGTTCCGTTCGTTGAGTTGAGATCGCGGAGGATATAGCGGTCGCCCCGCCGGGACAGATAGCAATGCTGGGCCGAGACCGTTTCATCGGCAAGTACGATGTCGTTGGCCGGATGCCGGCCAAGGGTCAGACGCTCCTTATTGATGACAAAGGTCTGGCCCTTGACCGGTCCCGACATGCCCACAAGACAAGCCACTTGTTCCGCCTCCCGAAAAACTTCCTTTGCCCGGAACCTTCCACCAGCATAGACTGGGGAAAGCCCGAAGCGAACTGTTCAGCGGTCAAAGAACATCGTTTATTATTGGCAGGTTTTGATGCCGCTGTCAACTTTTCCCGGCCGCACCCCCAAAAAAACTGGCCGGGGTGTAACCCGGCCCTCCATGCTGGCCATGAATCTTGGAGAAAAAACTGTCCGGGGTGTTACCCGGCCCTCCATGCTGGCCATGAATCTTAGAGCGCGCTCACGCGTTCCACGCGCGGTCCCAAGGCGCAGGTGATTTCGTGCGGGATTGTGTCCAGGCGCTGGGCCATCGTCTCCACCGAATGCGGGTCGTCCCGGCGATCGCTGATGACACAAACCGGCGTCCCCACCGTGGCCTCCGGGGCGTCGGTTAAATCCAGGATGGTCAGATCCATGCTCACGCGGCCGATAACCGGGACCAGGCGCCGGCCAATACTGACCTCCCCGGTATTAGACCAGCGGCGGTCATAGCCATCAGCATAGCCCAGCGGCAGCAGGCCGATGCGCGTTGAGCGCCGCGCCGTGAACGTGCGGCCATAGCCGCAAGTCTGGCCGGGGCTGAGCGTTTTTGTCAGGATCACGGGAGCTTCCAGGCGCAATACGGGTCGCAGGCGCTCGGAGCCGCGAAAATATCTGCTGCCATAGCCATAGAGCGCCAGGCCCGGCCGGACCATATCCAGCCGCGCCTCCGGCAGATTAAAGATGGCCCCGCTATTGGCCAGATGGCGGATTGGAACGCGCACGCCGCGCGTGGAGAGCTTATCGAGAATATCCCGGAACACCGCGAGTTGCTCCCTGGCAAAACCCAGCGCATTTTCATCCACGCCGGCGAAATGGCTGTAAATGCCTTCGAGCTCCACCAACGGGCTGCCGCGCGCGGCCAAAGCCAGCTCGAGGGCTTCCGCGGCGGGACAGCCATTGCGGCCTAAGCCCGTATCCACGTGGAGATGGACGCTGGCTTTTTTTTGCCGCTCGGCGCAGCGCGAGGCAAGCAGTTGGAGGCCCGCAGCGCTGACCAGGGTTGGGCGAATATCGTCCGTCAGCAGCGCATCAACAGTTGCTAACGCCTCGCGCGCTCCTTCATAAAGCTCGAGTGGACGCAACAGCAGAATCGGTTCATTAACCCCCAACTGCCTTAATTCCAGCGCTTCCGCCAGTGTGGCCACTCCCCAGAAGACGATGCCCGCTCCGGATAAGGCTTTGACCACGAGGGCCGCCCCATGGCCGTAGGCATTGGCCCTCAATGTTATGCCGCAAGGCGGCGAAACTGACGTGGGCTTTAGCTAAGTTTGACATGGCACCCGGCGTCAAAAATGCTGGATCCGGCGACTAATGGCATCTATAACCTTAATAGTCCACCCATTTAGAACTATCAAAGTGTCATAGCCAAAGACCGCCAGTAAGGCGCCGACCAGCGCGCGCGTTAAGACGGCGCCGGACAACATAAACAGGTAATAAAACGGATATATGGGAACCACAATGGAAAGCAAGCCATCAAACATATTGTCCCTCAGGGCCAGGCCAATACTGAAAAAATAGGCGCAAGCAATAGCCAGCTTGCCATAATACTTCAACGTTTCGCGAGGCAGGAACGGCCA
>JACPGN010000252.1 GCA_016182435.1 Lentisphaerota bacterium
TGCCTGCTGATCACCGAAACCGCCCTGAACCTCAAGCGCATCCAGGAAATCCTGGCTATTATTGATCAACCGCTGGAATCGCGCGAGGAGTTGAAGATATTCCCCATTATCTATGCCAAGGCCTCGGAGATCCAGGCTAAGATCGAATCCATCATTGCCGACGTTCAGGCCAAGGAAACCGGGCGTAGAACCATCCGGCCGCAGCTCACCACGCGCATGCCGCTGCAGCCATTTCAACCGCTCACGCCGGGCCAACCAACCACGCCGACAACGGTGGAAGTTGCGCAATCGGCCCTGGAGCGGGGCTTGATCCAGAGCAAGGTCAAGATGGTGGCCGATGACCGCATCAATTCGCTGATTGTCATCACCCGGCCTGAGCAGTTTTCGTTCTTCACCAATATCATCAGCGCGCTGGACCGCAAGGTCGAGCCGGAAGTCAGCATCAAGGTCTTTGCCCTGGAATACGCCGATTCCAAGGACGTGGTCAGCGTACTGAATAATCTGCTCAGCGGGGCGAGCACGAAAACAGCAACCCCTCAGGTGACTACACCGGCCCGGCCGGTTTCCCCGACGGCTTCGCCGTTTATGCCCGTTACCGCGGAGTCGGGGGCGAGCGCCACGACCACGGAAAGAGCCGGTGAAATTCAGCTTTCCGGCAAACTGTCCTCCGACGTGAAGATCATTGCCGATACGCGCATCAACTCGCTGCTGGTGCTGGCCAGCCGGACGGATATGGCCGTCATCGAGGACGTCTTGCGCCAGCTTGATATTATGCTCTCGCAGGTCCTGATCGAGGTGGCGATCATCGAGATCGGGCTGAGCGATAAGATCAAGGTGGGCATTGACTGGCTGCAGCGCTCCATGATCGCCTATAATGCTAATCCGGCCGGGGGCCGCCGGGCCTTCCTCGGCTTTGGCGGCGCCAGCCGGGAAGGGACGGAAGGGTCCCTCAAAGACGCTGACGCCATCAATGTGATTTCCGATCTGCCGGCCGGCGCAGGCTCGGGCCTGACCTATTATTTCAAGCTCTTTGATTACAACATTGATGCGGTCATTAACATGTTGGCGGCTTCGTCGGAGGCCAAGATTCTCTCCACGCCGATAATTCTGACCACCGACAATAAACAGGCCAAGATCATGGTCGGCGAGAAACGCCCGATCGTAACCTCCACCAGTATTTCCGGCGGCGGCGTTCAGCAATCGGCCTACCAATACACCGATATTGGCATCCAGCTCGATGTCACCCCGCGGATCAACAAGAAGGGTTTCGTGAACATGGATATCAAGCAGAAGATTGATAACACCGGCGAAGACGTTATCATTGACGGCAACGCGGTGCCGATTATCACCACCCGCGATTTTACCGCCTCCATTGCAGTTAACGACGGGCGCACAATCGTAATCGGCGGGATTGTCACCACCGACAAGAAAAAGGGCCGGAGCAAGATTCCCTTCCTGGGCGATATCCCGCTGCTGGGCATGCTGTTTCGCTCGGATAGCAGCGCCGAGACCCGCCGGGAGCTGATCGTGCTGATGACGCCTTACGTGCTGAACACGCCGGAAAAAGCCTATGCCGAAACCGCGCGCCGCCATGGTTACGTCACGGCCGCCTCTAACCTGTTTACCAGGGGCTGGTCGGCCAGCACGCTGGCCGCGCCGAGCGCCAAGGAACAGAAAGAGCTGAAGAAGCAAAAAAAGAAGGCGCCCGCGCGCGACCAGAAATCGGCGTCGCCGGGCTCGGTCAAATCGCTTGATCTGGATATCATGCTGGAATCACCGACCGGCGGGGTCCAAGTGGTTCCGGTCAAAGTGCAGGAGCAAACCGCGCCCGGCATGCGCCGGGCGGGTTCGTCGCCAAGCAAAGGCGACTAATCTTGAGCAAGGCGTATTTTACGCCGCGCCGAAACTTTGGCTACAAATTGTTGTAGCCAAAGCGCATGTTTCATGAGCGATAATTCACTCAAGAAATATGTGGGCTAATTCGTCTGCGAGAGCTTTTTCAGTTCATCCCGCAGCGTCGCCGCATCTTCATAGCGTTCCTCGGCCACGGCCTTGGCCAGCCGCTGTTTAAGGGCCTCGTCCGGCGTAAGCCGGTGGGCGGGTTTCTCATCCTTCGGCGCAGGGCTTTTGCCCGTGGCTTCATCGAGCAGGACCCCCGCGGCTTCCATGACTTCTTCGGCAACGAAGATGGGGGCGGCGAAGCGCAAGGCCAGGGCAATGGCGTCGCTGGGTCGGGCGTCAATCGTTGTTTCCACGCTGTTCCATTCCAGAATCAGGTTGGCGAAGAAGGTGTTTTCCCGCAAGGCGCAGATTTCAACCCGCTTCATGCGGCATTCGAGATTGTCCATAATGGTTTTCAGCAGATCATGGGTCAGGGGCCGTGGCGCGGCTACGCGTTCCAGATGCATGAAAATGGCCTGAGCCTCCGGGGCCCCGATGAAAATCGGCAGGGTGCGTTTATCCGTCCCGCCCTGCAACATGACGACGAAGCCCCTGTTGGAGAGCGATACCTGCGTAACATGCGCCAGAATCATGAGTTTTCCTTTGAAAGCGGCTTACTATAACACGGCTTTGTATTCATGGCAAGTGGATCAAGCCTCTTGCTTTCAGCAGTTCAGTGATGCGATCCAGCAAAAGCCCCAAGCCCTTATTTGCTAACGCGGAAATGACCAGAGCCTCGGGATATTCGCGCTTAAGCTCGCTCAGCCGCGCGGCCGCTTCCGGCCGGTCGGCTTTGTTGAGGAGCAGCACTGAAGGAATAGTCGCGGCCCCCATGTCTTTCAGCGTGGCGCGCACGACGCGAATGTGCTCGCGCACGTAGCGATGCGCGCAGTCGGCCACGATCAGGAGCAGATCAGCTTCGGCGATTTCCTCCAGCGTCGAACGGAACGACGCTACCAGGCCGTGGGGCAGGTGCCGGATGAACCCGACCGTATCCGTCAGCATGACCCGGCGCCGCGGGGAGAAGCCCGAGTGTGATCCTGGCGGCGGCGCGCCGGCCGGAGCGGCCTGCTTGCTGACCGAGGTACCTTCGGCCGGTGTCGGAGAATCCAGGCGCATGGGCAGGCCCGCCTGCAACGCTGGAAGCGCCGCGCCTGCCTGCCCGCAATGCTGCGCATAGCGCTGCAGGCGGGCGGGCAGGTAAAGCAAGCGGCTCTTGGTATCCAGGGTGGCAAAGAGCCGATCGTCCACGTAGGCGTTGGCGGCGGTCAGCGCATTGAGCAAGGTGGACTTGCCCGTGTTAGTGTAGCCTACCAGGCAGACTACCGGCCAGGGGCGCCGCGCGCGCGTCAGTGCGCGGCGTTTCTGAATTTCCTTGAGCTTGGCCTTCAAAATTCCGATGCGCGCGGCAATCGGCGCGCGGCGCAACTGGAAGGGGCTTTCGCCCGGTCCGCGCATGCCGATGCCGCCCGAAAAGCGCGCCTGCCGGACCGAGACCGGGATGCGCGCGGCCAGGTATTGCAGTTGGGCGAGCTCCACTTGGATTTGGGATTCCGCTTGAGTAGCGCGCCGCGCGAAAATCTGCAGGATCAGCTCGGTGCGATCAATGACCTTGATGCCCAGCGCCAGGTCGAGGTTGTTGACCTGGATGGGGGAAAGGTCGCAGTCGAAAATCAGCAGGTTGGCTTTGGCTTCGCGGCCGGCTAACTGGATTTCAGCCAGCTTGCCGCGGCCGATACAGAAGGCCGTGTCGGGGCGGTGGCGCCGCTGGGTAATGCTGCCCAGCACCACCGCGCCGGCGGTGTCGGCCAGGCGCTCCAGTTCGGCCAGGGAATCAGCGGCTTCTTCCGGCGCTTGCGGTCCAAGAATCACCTGGATCAGCAGGGCGCGTTCCTTGCTGCTGGAAGGCTGTGGTTTCATCGGCGCCGCCTGGCCAGTGCCTTGCGGAAGTGGTGCGCGCGCGAAACGGCCGGTTTCTGGCGGAAAGCTTCGCGGCGCAGTTGCTTGGCCGTTTTCACGTGCGGAGCCTCTAGCCATTCCCGGAATTGCCGGTAGAGCGCATCGTCTTCGAAGCCGTGGCAGCGCCCGCGCTCCCACTCCCGGCGCGGGCAGGCGAATTTCCAGCAGGTTTTTCCAAGGTTCAACAGGCAAATGTAACACCGGCGAACCGGCTTCGGCGTGTAGCGCATGCCCTTATTTATAGCACTTGGCGCTTTCTTAGGAAAATGAAAAACCTTGATCGCGGGAGTAGGTTGGTTATAGTTGTCTCCCGAGGGTTTGGCTCATTTTTTTTGGAAAAAAAGTTTTGCGGAGGGAGCAGTTCTCATTGCCGGATGGTGTAATGGTAGCACAACAGACTCTGGATCTGTTTGTCCAGGTTCAAGTCCTGGTCCGGCAGTACTTCGAAAGGTTCCCCGCCAGAGGCTGGTCTGACTGTGGCATGATCCGCCAGAGAGGCGGATCCGCTATGGCGGAAACCACAAATGGACACTGATGAACACAGATAATAAACCGGCGATCCTTTCTGCCAGTATCAGTGTCTATCCGTGTTCATCCGTGGTATCCTCCATAGGCGGATCCGCCTCTGGCGGAAGAAATCCTTGCTTATTGTTTTTCATAGCGGTTCCTGACATATCAGTTACTATATTTACTGCGTAGGCCATAGGAGCCTCCTTTCGGTTTTTACACACCCAGGATTATCCATAAGCCCGCCTGCAATGAACTCCAAAGCAAGAGTTGTTACTGCGCTTGAGCATACAGAAGCGGATCGAGTTCCGCGCGACTACTGGGCGGTATCAACGCTGACTGACCGGTTAAAGACCAGGCTGGGTTTCCGGAATTAAAGCAATATCCTGACGGCCGGGTGGGGGATGTATGGGGTGTTGCGCGCAAGCCGGTCACGGTTTCCGGCCGTGGTTATCAGCAGACCTATCTGGAGCTGGCCGAGTCGCCTTTGGCCAAGGTGCAAACCGTCCGGGAAATTGAGCAATATCAGCATTGGCCTTCGCCGGACTGGTGGGATTATTCGGGCCTTGCCGCCGACTGCCAAAAATACGCCGGCTACGCCGTGGTGAACGCCGGCGACCGGCTGGATCGGACGGCGCAGTTGAAAACCGCCATGTACCTGCGCGGCGTAGAGCAGATCATGCTGGACCTGGCCGAAAAACCGGCCGTGGTGGAAGCCATGCTCCGGCGGATTGTCGCTTATTTTGTCGAATATAACCGGCGCGTGTTCAAGGCGGCGGAAGGCCACATTGACCTATTCATGATGGGCGACGATTTTGGGATGCAACAGGGCTTGCTCTGCAGCGTGGAGATGTGGCGGAAATACTTCAAACCGGGATTCAAGCAATTCATTGAAGTCGCGCATCAAGCCAATATCAAGGTCATGCACCATACCTGCGGGGCCGTGCGCGAGCTGATCTCCGATTTTATTGAGTGCGGGCTGGATATTCTGCAGTCGCTCCAGCCGCGCGCCGCCGGGATGAACTTAAAAGAGCTGAAGCGCGAGTTCGGCAAGGATCTCTGCTTCCATGGCTCGATAGATATCCAGCGCACTTTGCCCTATGGCACAACTGAGGATGTCAGGAACGAAGTCAAAGAGCGGATGGAAGCCGGCAAGCCGCAGGGCGGATTCATCATCGGCACGGCCCATAATATCCAGGCCGATACGCCGCTGGAAAATGTGCTGGCATTGTTTGACGCCTATCATGAATACGGGCAGTATTAGAAACCCCTAAGAAGCTGTGAAGAAATTGAATCCAGACGGTCGGGGTGGAACCCGACCCTCCAATTATGGAGGGACGACTTCCACGTCGTCCGCAATTTTTTCACAATTTCTACGTCCTTGCTTAGGTGGTATAGATGCGGTTAACTGTGAACTCTGAACCACGCTAAGAGCGTGGCAAGCCGTGAACGCTGAACTGAAAATTGCCGACTGTTCCCTGCCGGAGATGCTGCGCGAGAGCGGCCGCCGGTTTCCCGGCCTGCCGGCCATTGTGTTTGACGGCCGCAGACTGGATTTTGCCGCGGTGGATTCCATCAGCGACCGGGTGGCCGGCGCCCTCAGCCGGCGCGGCATTCGCCAGGGCGACCGGATCGGACTTTATTGCATCAATTCCGACTGGTTTGTTCTGGCCTATTTCGGCATCCTCAAAGCCGGCGCCGTGGTTGTGCCGCTTAACTTGCTGCTGAATCCCAAGGAAATTGCCTTTATCCTGAATGACGCCGGGGCGCGGGCCTTGCTTTACCATAGCGCCTTCGCTCCGGCGGTCGCCGCCCTGCGGCCGCAAACGCCGGGTTTGGAGTTTTACGTTTGCATCGGCGCGTCGGCAGCGCCGCCGGATTTGCCCTGGCAAGCATTGGCCGAGGCGGGTGGGGCGGCGCCGGAAGTCGCCTTCGCGCCGGCTGAAGACCTGGCGGTTATTTTATACACCTCCGGCACAACCGGCCGCCCTAAGGGCGCCATGCTGACCCACCGCAACCTGGTTAGTAATTGTTGGAGCACTCAGCAGGCCCTGCGCGTCGAGCCGGGGGCGGAGCGGTTCCTGGTCATCCTGCCCATGTTTCACGCCTTTGCCGCAATGGCCTGCATGCTGGTGCCGCTCTTTACCGGCAGCGTGATTGTGCCCCTGCCGCGCTTTGATCCGACGCGCGTGGTCGAAATAATCGCGCAGGAGCGGATTACGATTTTCATGGGCGTGCCCAGCATGTATGTGGCGCTGCTGCATCTGGGCGCTGAGTTTGTTCCAAAGTTTGCCTCGCTGAAATTGTGCGTCTCCGGCGGCGCGGCTCTGAGCGTGGCGGTCATGGAGCAATTCGAGCGCCGGTTCGGCAAGAAGATCTATGAGGGCGATGGGCCCACCGAATGCTCGCCGGTCACCTGCGTTAATCCGATTGGCGGAAGGACCAAGCCCGGCACAGTCGGCCTGCCGGTGCCGGAAGTCGAAATGAAAATTATGGATGAAGAAGGCCGCGCCGTGCCCGAAGGCGCCATCGGCGAAATCTGCGTGCGCGGGCCGAATGTAATGAAAGGCTACTGGAAGCTGCCGGAGGAGACGCGCGAAGCGTTTTTCGGCGACTGGTTCCGCACGGGCGACTTAGGTGTGAAGGATGCCGAGGGTTATTTCAGCATTGTGGATCGCAAGAAGGATATTATCATTGTTAACGGCATGAACGTCTACCCGCGCATGATCGAGGAAGTGCTCTCCCGCTGTCCCGACTCAATCGGGGTGCGCGAAGTAGCGGTGGTGGGCGAGCCCCACGAGCTGCACGGCGAGATTCCCGTGGCTTTTGTGGCGCTCAAAAGCGGCGTCCCGACCGCTGAAAGAGTAGGAACCGTCGAGGCCCAACTGCGCGGGTGTTGCCGGGAGAGCTTGGGACGGCACGAGGTGCCCCGCAAATTCTTTTTCCTGCCGGAGCTGCCCAAGAACGCCGCCGGCAAAATCATGAAGCGCGAATTGCGCTTGTCCCACGAGCGGGAACGCGGCGTGAGCGGCGGCGCGCCCTCCGTAGCCCCTGAGGCGAAGGAGGGAGGATAGACGACA
>JACPGN010000256.1 GCA_016182435.1 Lentisphaerota bacterium
GAAGCGCTGAGTGTTATGTTGCAGGTCGGTTTCTTCAAATGGAAACGCCGCCGTATTTTTGCCTGCGCGCCGATTCATCATCACTTCGAATTGAAGTCGTCGCCCTGGAGCGAAACGCAGGTAACCGTCCGGTTCTGGATCGTTTCCATTATTTTCGCGCTGATCGGCCTGCTGCTGATGAAAATCCGCTGACGACAGGTGAAAATAAAGCAATGTGTCAGTTATAAGGTGGTCGCGTGAGGGTAGGGACGGCTCGCCGAGCCGTCCGCGGCGCGTTCGGCGAACGCGCCCTACCTCTTACCCCCACAAGACTGGGGTTACAAAATAAATGCGGCCATACAAGTCAGCTCTTGTGCTCGGCCTGGGCGAAAGCGGCAAAGCCGCCGCCCGACTCCTGCTGGCCGAAGGCACAAAGGTCGTGGTCTTAGATCGCGGGGATTCAGAGGCTCTGCGTCAGCGCTCCGCCGCATTGCAGGCCTTGGGCGCCGAGGTAAGCCTGGGCCTGCCCGCCGGGTCGGCCAGGGGGAGCGGTGTCAGCGCCGCCGGGTGATTTTGAAGTTGCCATTATCAGTCCCGGTATTTCCGCCTCAGCCGCCGCTGTGCAGGCGATAACCGCCCGCGGCATTCCTGTGGTTTCGGAACTGGAGCTGGGCTGGAGCCGCGCAACCTGCCGAGTGCTGGCCATCACCGGCTCAAACGGCAAAAGCACGCTCGTCAAACTGTGCGCCGAGGCCCTCGCCCAGGCCGGACAACGGGTGGTAATCGCGGGGAATTATGGAGTGCCAGTTGCCGCCGTAGTCAGTGAACGCCGGAAGCTGGACTGGCTGGTGCTGGAAGTCAGTTCCTTCCAATTGGAAACCGTGCAGGCGTTTCGTCCCGATGTGGGCGTGTTGCTGAACGTGACGCCGAATCATCTTGACCGGCACGGGGATTTGCCGACCTACCGCGGGCTGAAAGCGCGCTTGTTTGCGCGCATGACCGCGGCGGATACCGGCATTGTTGAGCAGGCGATCATGCCGGAAATCCAAGCCCTGGCTCATTCATCTAACCGCTGGATTGTCGCAGGTATCAGCCCGACTGCCGATTGCTTTTATCAGTCCGGCGCCATTCATAATTCAATCTCGCGGGAAAAGATTGAATTGCGCGGCACGATGTTCGACAACGAAATCATGGGACTTACCGCCGCGGCCGCCATGGCGGCGCTCTCGGCCTGCGGTGTGGCTGCGCGGCATCTGGTAGCCGCTGCCCGCGCTTTTAAGCCGCTGCCGCATCGTATGCAGGCCCTTGGCGCGGTGCGCGGCATCCGGGTGGTGAATGATTCCAAGGCCACGAATCTCGCGGCCATGCTGGCCGCGCTGACCATCACACCCGCTCCGATCAGATTGATTGCCGGTGGCTTGCCTAAGCGCGAGTCTTATGAGCCGGCTCGGGAACTGCTGGCAAGCAAAGTGACCGGGGTCTATCTGATTGGCCAGGCGGCTGAAGCCATGGCCGCCGCTTGGCGCGAGACACTGCCGTGTATTATGTGTGGCACGCTCGAACAGGCCGTTGCCACGGCCTGGAAGGAGGCCAAACCAGGCGAAACGATTCTGCTTTCACCCGCCTGCGCCAGCTTTGACCAGTTCCACAGTTTCGAGGAGCGCGGCGAGCGCTTTAGTAACTTGATCCAGCGCTTGGCCTGAATTCGCCTTAGCGCTTCGGATTTTCCTGTTAAGCCAGTTACGTCAATGCTATAAAAAACGTAATTGAGGAGTTCGCATGTCAGGATTAGCGATCAATCAGGGCCGACCAGTGCGGACGGCGCCGTTCGCCTCCTGGCCGGTTTTCGACGCGGCCGAGGAAGCGGCGCTACTGAAGGTGCTGCGCAGCGGCAAGTGGTGGCGCTTTGCCTTCGGGCAGGGGGTTGAACTGGCCGAGCCGGAACAAGGCGAGCAGAGCGAGGTGGTGCTTTTTCAAAAGGAATTTGCCGATTATCACGAATGCCGTTACGGCGTCGCGGCGGCCAACGGCACCGGCACGCTGGAAATCGGGATTCGCGCGCTGGATTTCGCGATCGGTGATGAGATCATCATCCCGGCCTATACCTACATTGCCTGTGCCGCCTGCGTGCTGCAGAATAATCTCGTGCCCATCTTTGTTGACGTAGAAGCCGATACCTATAACCTCGACCCTGCCCGGATTGAGCAGGCCATTACGCCGCGCACGCGGGCGATCATGGTGGTGCATTTCGGCGGACAGGTGGCCGATATGGATCGCATCCTGGCGATTGCCGCCAAACATCGCCTGGCGGTGATTGAAGACGCCGCCCATGCGCACGGCTGCGCCTGGAAGGGCAAGAAAGCGGGTTCGTTCGGGCTTTTCAGCTCCTTCAGCTTTCAAGCCAGCAAGAACATGACCAGCGGCGAGGGCGGGATTCTCTGCGCCAATGACCAGGCGCTGGCCACGGAATGCGATTCACTGCTCTGGGCCGGTCGCAGGGTAGGGCGGCCATGGTATGAGTTTCATCGCCTGGGCTGGAATTACCGGATGACGGAGTTTCAGGCAGCCATTCTACGCTGTCAGCTCCAACGGCTTGACCGGCAAATTGATTGCCGGGCGCGCAATGCCGAGTATCTCTCGGAGCAGCTTGCGCGGATTGAGGGTGTAAGCCCGCTCGTCCCCGACCCGCGCGCCACGCGGCACGGCTACCATGTCTATATGTTCCGCTATGATGAGGAGCGCACCGGACTCAAGCGCGAGCGTTTTCTCAAAGCGCTGGTCGCCGAGGGCATTCCAGCCGTCAGCGGCTACACTTTCCCTTTATACAAGAACCCGATGTTCCTGGAAAAGAAGTTTATCAATGGCTCGTTTCCGCTGGGGAGCGCCTATCACGCGGACCTCGATTATCGGGAGTTTGCAGCATTGTGCCCGGTGGCCGAGCGGGCGGCCGGCTCCGAAGCGGTCTGGCTGCCCCAGAATGTGTTGCTCGGCTCCCGAAAAGATATCGCCGATATTGTTGAAGCCATCCAGAAAGTCCTGACCCACAAGAACGAGATCCCCTGATAGGGAAATTTGCGTAAAGAGATAGAGGAACACGACCCCAACGGGGTCGGACATCATAGCCCAGCGAGAATCGCTGGGCCCCCTTTTTCCCCAGACCTCAAATTGCCAGGCCGTCCGTGTGATGCCGGTTGAGATTCTGGGTTGCGACCCAATTCAACCATTCCCAGAAGCGGTAGCGCTGGTAATCATCGGTGTGGTCGCATTGCGAAGCGCAGACTCTATCCGCGAAACCATGAGCCGAAGGCGCGGAAAGCTTCTTGAGGTCGTCGTTGAGCGTCCCGGCGTCCCAGTGCGCCAGTATGACTGCGAAATCTTCGCCGTCCTTTTCACTCCCCAGGACTTGGGAGAGCGTTTTACGCCCGAATGCTCGCACGGTATCCTCCGGCCAGTGCGTAAAATGCGAGAAGGCCAGGTAATTCAAAGCCGCCGGGATCAGGCGGGCGGAAACTTCGCCATGAATGCTCACGCCTTCTAACCCCGACCGATAGGCGCGCAGGCAGGCTTCCTTGATCGTGCTGACCGCGCATTGGTAGCGATTCACGCTGCTCCATTGGCTGGCCTGGTGAACAAACCCGACATTGCGCTTAGCGCCCGGCCGCAGGTCCTTGCTCCATTGCGGATTGGCGAAGGCCGCCGCGGGTGCGCCATCATCTAAGTAGGCGGTCAAGGGCAGGGCTTCTTTCAGCAACATGCCGGTCAGGGTCCACTGACAGATGCTTTGTTCGGGCAAGATGCTCAACATGGCCGGCGGCTTCTGGCCCATGCCGGTATTTTGCTTCAACTCCTGGCAATACTGGAATCCCGCATAGGTGGCGTAGGTCGCTAAAATGTCAGGGAGCCGATCCTGAATGGCGAGTAGCGCCTGCTGATAGGAGCGGCCCTGGTGGAAAAAGACATCGGGATCATCGGCGGGCCAGCCCTGGCGCAAGGCCTTGGCCAGCGGGGAATAGTCCACCAGGAAATCGCCGTTTTCCAGATTGAGGCCGCCGATTTCAAATTCCCGGAACAGCCAATCCAGCGATTCCTTCAACCAGGCCTGGAAGGCCGGATGGCCGAGGCAGGCGCCGTATTCGCCGTTGAATTCCATGGGCTGGCCCTTTTCGGTGAGCATGCGGGCATCCGGGTTCTGGCGCAGAAAGTTCTGGAGGTTGTAACGGTGATCGCCTTCGTAGTAGGCGCCGCCATACCAGGTGGTGCCGAAGCCCGGCATGATCGCCACGCCTTTTTTGGCCGCGTAACCCGCCACGCGCTTGGCATATTCAACCCCGCCGTGCGAATCGCGCAGGAAGCCCCAGATGATGATGCCCTTGATCCCCAGTCCGGCGGCATGGTCCGTCAGGCGCCGATAATCCTCGATAAAAGTGTCCGCGTGCTTGAAATAGCGGTTATAGCAGCCGCCTATCTGCAGGCCGGGATCATCCACGAACCAGTTGGTGCTGTGGTCCCACGTCCAGAAATAGGAGCTGGGCAGAGCTGATTTCGGGCGTTCGAGCTTGAAGCTGAAATAATGCCGGGGCAGAGCCCGCTCTTCGGTCGAGCAGATCCACATAGACATCTCCCTTCAAAAAAGAAACAATTGAGGCCGATGAAAAGCAGCCTGCCCGCCCGCCTGCAGCGCTATGTGCAGCATTGCGGGCAGGCCAGACTTCGTCCAGCGATGTAGGCGGGCGGGAATGGTGGGGAAAAGCGCCGGGGTGGTCAAGTTAAATACGGGAAATACGGGAAAAAGTGGGACATCTACAAGACTGTGGTTTGTCGGCGGCTGTCGGAGTGAGCTGGCCGAACGCCGCGAATCACGCATCGGCGCGCCGGCGACGATAGCGCGCATTCATCTTGTTGGCCCCCTCAGTAGATGCAGGCATCAAGCAGCGAAAGCACCGTATCCAACACCGCTGGCGCCGCGCGAGAGATCCTTCGAGCATTGCGGGCGCGAAAATCAATTGACTTGACCTGCTCGACCATGACCACGCCCGTGATGCCAGGATCGTCCTCGATCGGCACATGGAAGGGATGGCCACGCCGGGTATTCGTGATTGGGCAGACGATGGCAAGTCCCGCGTGTTGGTTGAACAAGTCATTGCTGACAACAAGTGCGGGGCGTCGTCCCCTTTGTTCGTGTCCCGACTGCGGATCGAATGTGACGGCGACATAGTCGCCCTTGCTCGGAACGTACGTCGGCATCTACCATACCTCCCGTCCGACGGGCTTTCCCCAGTTCACCACTTCGGGCTTGTAGTCCCGCGGAATCTGCGCAACGAGCCTCTTGAGGTCGCAGCCGCCTCGCATCCGTTTTGCGGGCGCGACCAGAATCACACCGTCACGAACAGTGAGGTTCACCTCATCGCCCACCGAGATGTTTGCGTCCGCCAGCACCTGGCGGTTCAAGCGTAGTCCCTGGCTATTGCCCCAGCTTTGCACTTTCGTGATCATGGCTTACCTGCTTGGATATCCCATGTATAGCCCAGCGCGCGCTCAGAGTCAAGCGTTTCACGGCAGCCAACGTTCCGCCTGAACCTCGCGGCGCTTAGCCGCGTAGTGTTCTATGCGGGTGTTGGCCATGTTCCATGAGTACTTTCAGGTCGTTTGTGATGCATCGAGACAGATCCTCTGGAGAGGTCACGTCATGAAACTGACTCGAAGTGAGTCTACAGAAACCTTCAAGGCACCTGTAAGGCAGTTTGTCCACTCCCGGCAAAAAGTACAGAAGCATGGACTTACCTAACTCTGATGCCCAGCCGCACTCAGCCGATGCCCCAACCGAAACACTCTTGTCAATAACTACGACGAACACGTCGCAGTCCTTCACCTCGGCGTGGTCTCGCGGAATGAAGTCCGCCGGTTTGGCCAGCGACTTGCCAAATTGTTCTATCCGGTGGGCGCTACTGACGACACACCCGGCATTCGTGACGCCGGTATGCGCATGGTGAATGATGTCTTTGAGTTGCGGGTCAAAGCCGTTGTCGTCCATGGCTGTGGTGAACCGCGCGGCAACGAACACGACAGGTTGTTCCCGGCGAGTAGCCCGCGGGAAGTAGAGACGCCGGTTGATCCAGTAATCAGCCCCAGTATTGATGACAATGAGTCCAAAGCAGAGGCCGGGCCGGGCCAAGTCCGCGAGATTGCCCTGTAGAGTGTTGCCTGGGATTATGCAGGATATGTCTTTTCATATTTCCTCACGCTAACGGTGGCGTTCAGCCTGAGCCGTGCTAGCGGCGATAGGCTGCGACGCCTGGTTCGGACCTCATTTCGTCTTCACGATGTCGTCGCCGGTCTGAAAAGCGCAGTCACGACCCGCAGACCGCAACTCGTACCCGTTGCTACGGGTTGTGTAACTCAACCGCTGTCCCCACGAATCGATCAGACCATCCGGCCTGATGTATCCGCTCAGTGCGCCACCGCCGAGCCCGTTTGTTGCAGGCAGCAGCTCATCGAGAGTGCTCGGGAACCGATCATGGTCGAGTTTGAACATCTCCAATGCTGTGGCGACTGCGTTCAACTTGCCGAGTATTGATGGTTGCCCCTCTGGCCGTCGGTGACAGGAGCCTGACGTGAGGACCGCCAGCATGAGCAGGATTCTTCCTATTCTCATCATTTGTGTCTTGTCCCAACGTCAAACGTCCAATGAAGAATGATGAGAGAGCGATAATGACCCATAATGAGCGATAAATGGGGGATATGGGGGATAAATGACCAATAATGACCAATAATGACCCATAAATGACCCATAATGAGCGATATCTGAGCGATAAAATTTTCCGCTAAATTAGTACCTCATCCGCGTGGAACCGCTATAAAAACAAGAATGTTTCCGCCTATATTTGTGCCAAATGGCATTTACAGGTAATTGTATTCATGATTGATCTAAGGTGTCATAGTGGAGAACACCCTGGGGAACGGAAGGAGGGCGTAGCCCGACTGGAGTTCCCCAGGAGCCGATACCTTCAACAC
>JACPGN010000257.1 GCA_016182435.1 Lentisphaerota bacterium
GAGGATATTTTCAAAACAGTGACCCGGGCTGATTTGCTGGTCTTTTTCCGCCGCCATTATCTGCCCAACAACATGATCGTCGTCGTTGTGGGCAACGTGCCCAGCGCCGAGATACGCGCTGAAGTCCAGAAGCAGTTTGGCGCTTACCCGCGCCGCGCTGATCCAGGCGTGGGGCTGCCCGCGGAACCTGAGCAGATGGGCGAGCGCACCGCGCGCCGGGAGGGCGCCTGGGCGCAAGCGCGCCTGGCCTGGGCCTGGCATACCGTGGAGTTGAGCCACCCCGACGCGCCCACCCTGGATTTGCTGGCCATCATTGTCGGCCAGGGGGATAGTTCGCGCCTGGTCCGCGAAATCAGGGAAAACAAAAAAATGGTCTCGCAGATTGAGGCCTGGTCGCATACGCCCCGCCAGGCGGGCCTCTTCGGCATCAGCGCGGTCTATGACCCGACTAACGAGCCGGCCCTGACCCTGGTGCTGGAAGAGGAAATTACGCGTTGGCTAGCTACGCCGTTTAGTGGCGCGGAAATCGAGAAAGCGCGGCGGCAAATGCTGACCGGGACTCTTTGCTCATTTGAAACCATGCACGGCCAGGCTGAGCAATTCGCTTCGGGCGAATATTATGCGGGGACGCCCTTCTTCTTTCAAGTGTACCTGCGGCGCCTGCGCGAGGTAACGCCTGAGTCCTTGGCCGGCGCGGCGCGCCGTTACCTGAGGGCGGACAACCTGACCAGGGTTGCGCTTGTGCCGGCTGAACCTGAAAATGCAGAATGCAGAATGCAGAATGTAGAATTGGCGGACAGCGGAGATCGGAGGTCGGCAATCGGCAATCCGGCCGGCGCCGAATTTAAAACGAAGAACGACATTCAAAAAACGATCCTATCCAACGGCCTGGTCCTGCTTACGCGCGCGGATCACAAGCTGCCCTTTGTTGATTTCCGCGTAGCCTGTGGCGGCGGATTGCTGTTGGAAAATGAAACTAATAACGGTATTTCGCTTCTAATGGCGGAGCTTTTGCCGCGCGGCACTGCGCGAAGGGGGGCCGAGGACATTGCCAATCTGGTAGAATCCCGCGGCGGCAGCCTGGAGACGTTTGCGGGGCAAAACAGTTTTGGCCTGAAGGCCCGCTGTCTGAAGGAAGATGCCGGGGATTTTATGGACCTGCTGGCCGATTGCCTGCTCAACCCCGCTTTTGCGGCGGAGGAAGTGGCCAAACAGAAAACCATTCAACTCGCGACCATCAAGCAACAACACGATGCCCCCATGTTTTTAGCCCAGGAAGCGCTGCGGCAGGCTTTGTTTCCGGGCCATCCCTATCGCTTCAGTCCCGAGGGCACTCCCGGCGCGGTCCAGTCGCTTTCCCCGACGGACTTGCGGGCTTTTCATGCCCGAACGGTGATAAGCAGCAACACGGTCCTGGCCATCTTTGGCGACCTTACCGCGGAAGAAGCCCGCGCCTTGGCCGAGCGATGCCTGGGCCAATTTCCCGCGGGAAAGAGACCGGCGCTCGCGCACGACCCGGCGCGGCCGACCTTGCCGCAGCTACTCACCCGCACGGCGCCAAGAGAGCAAACTATTATCCTGAGCGGCTTTCCGGGGATTGACTTAAAAGATCCGCGGCGCGATGCGCTTGATATCCTGCGCGAGGCGCTGAACGGTTTGTCTTCCGATCTGATGATCCACATTCGCGACGAACAGGGCCTGGCGTATTACACCGGTGCCTGGCAGCGGCCAGGGTTGGCGCCGGGTTTCTTCGCCCTCTTTGCGGGCACTGAGCGTGATACAGCGGAGCGCGTTCTAAAACTCATGCAGAAGGAAGTCGAGCGCGTTACGACCAAGGGTCTGCGCGCCGAAGAGTTTGAACGCTCACGGGCGCAACTGATTGCCGATCATCAGCAAAGTCTGCAAATGAACGGCGAAATCGCCCTCGAATGCGCCTTGAACGAATTATACGGCTTGGGCTTTGACTACGGTTTTGCGCTTGCCGAGCGCCTGGCGAAGCTGACCCCGGAGGACGTGCGCCAGGCCGCGGCGGCGTTGCTGACGCCGAAAAAATGCGTGAATGTTGTGGTGAAACCGGGGCCATGAAACAATCCCAGGGTTTCCTGCCTGCCGGCAGGCAGGCACCCTGGGCTATGACGTGGCACCCCGTTGGGGTGCTCCGGCCCAAACGGGACGCCAACGGCGTCCAACATTATAGCCCGGGGCAACGCCCCGGGGAAAAAGGAGGTATTCTATGAACGAAGCCAAACCTGATACCAATAAGATTCTCTTCATGCACCTGCTCTCGATGCTGGCCATGTCGGTCATGCAGCAACTGGGCAAGCTGGTCAATCCGGCCACGGGTAAGGCCGAAATTCACCTGGAGGCCGCGCAGGCCACGATTGACACGCTGGACATGCTTTCCGCCAAGACAAAAAACAACCTGGAGGCCGACGAGGAAAAACTTCTGAAAGACACTTTAGCGTCGCTCAAGCTGAACTTTGTTGAGACCAAAGACGCCAGGGAACGGCAGGAGCGCGCAGCGCGGAACAAGCCTCCGGAAAGCAAGCCCTCTGCCGAAGACCAGGCGCCGGAAAAGGCCGAGCCGCAATCAGGCCAGGAACCGCCCAAAGACCCGAAGTTCCATAAAAGCTATTCGTGATTGTAGGAGCGCCACCTGCTGGCGCGATTCTTTTTGCAATCGTCGCGGCGGGGCGAGGTAATAATCGCCTCGCGGGGGCGAGGCTCCTACACATGATTAGACCGGATTAAGGATTGTAGGAGCGCCACACCGCTGGCGCGATTATTTTGCGATCGTCGCGACGGGGCGCGACTCCTACATTGCAGGAAAGGACATCATGGCTAACCATGATACGCCCCATCAGAATCAATTGCGAAAAGCTCGCTTCTCCCAACCATATGGCCTGTATTTCCTGACAAAATGCGTAGCGCAAGACCATGGGCTCTCGGAACAACAGCGAGAGAACGTTGTTCATGCATTATATTGGTATCGCGGCTTGGGAAAAATGCGACTGCATGCGTTTATTATCATGACGGATCACTGGCATGTACTACTCTCATTGGGATTGACGGAGAATTTATCCGTCCTTATGCGTAATATTTGCCGTAATGCCGGTTTTCTAAGTCGGAAAACAGGCGAATCCATTTGTTGGCAGAAAGGATTTTACGATCATAAAGTACGTGAACATGAAAATGTTGTTGATATTATCCGCTATATTGAATCCAATCCTGTCCGGAAAGGACTTACAGCGAAGTCGGAAAGCTGGCAATGGTCCAGTGCTCATCCACAATTTAACGGGCGCAATGATCGGAACTGGCTGGGCCATGAACGGTGGGAAAAATAATTCTCTCGTCGCGGCGGGGCGCGATAAGAATCGCCTCGCGGGGGCGAGGCTCCTACATAGAAGACAAAACATAAATCGTAGGAGCGCCACCCCGCTGGCGCGATTCTTTTCCGATCGTCGCGACGGGGCGCGACTCCTACGTATAGGACAAAACATGCATTCAGTTGGCCACGGCATTCACTTCGGCTTCGGAACCGGCTTCCTCGATGAACGTGGCTTGCATATTACGGGTGGAGAGGGTCGTGCCGCTGAGGGTTCCCTGCAGGACGCCGACCAGCGTCACCTTGTAGCCCTGCGAAATGCCCGTGGCGCTGAACTGGGCCACTACCGGACCGGAAGTCGGCGGAATCGCTCCGGAAGCAAGATCAACCGCCGTTCCGCCGGTGGTCCGCACCGTGCCGATGATGCCTTCATAGGTGGCGCCGTTGCTGTCGGTAATCTGGATCTTATTGCCCGTCTGATAGACCACGAACGAATAAATGGCATCCCCGTGATTGCCTTGCAGAGCCGTGACAACCTGCTCCGTGCTGACATACAGGTAAGTGGCCAGAATCTGCGTGCCGTTGGCAATCGGTGCGGGAAAGGTCAATGCCCAGGCGCGCGTCAGATAATTGAGCGTGCCCGCCGAGCCATCGGCCGGCGTTACGGATAACGAAACCGTGTCGGCCGTGGTGCCGGCGCTGTCGGTAAACTGATAGCCGCCCACGGTAAAAATAGTCAGCGAGCCGCGGACCGGCGAATTGCCCAATTGCCCGTTAAAGGCCGTGTTGCTGCCGTTGCCGGTGGCGAGCAACTCGCTGGAAACGGTATTAGTGGTAGTGGTTACATTGGTTGTGCTGAGCGCATTGGTTACGCCGAACTGGCGCACGAGCACATTGCCATCGGCGGCTTTGTAGGTGCCGCTAAAGTCCACCCAGTTGCCGCTGTCATCCCAGGAATTGACCTTGCTGCCGGCGGTCCACTCGCAACCGGTGAGGAAGAGAAGGCAGAAGGCAGGATGAAGAATGAAGAAACATTTTAGGAATTTCATATTTTTATTACCTCAGTCTTCGGTAATAAAGCATAAAGTCTGATAATCCGCAATACCAGAATTTTTTCGTTCTTTAATGCCTCAGTCTTGTAGAGGAAAGCAGCCTAAATTGCGCAACCCAAGCTCAGATGTCTCGACTTCGCTCGACATGACACGCAGCAACGGTCATTCCGAGCTTACCTGTCCGCCATAGCTCCTTGAGCGACGGCGGAAGCGAGGAATCTCATTTGGGGCGGACAAACCTTGCTACAGGACTAACCGTATTCATACCCCCACAAGACTAGGGTTACCACGTTCTGATTTTCAGATAGGGGTGGTTTTTCAAATCCCCAGGGTTGCACCCTGGGCTATAATGTTGGACGCCGTTGGCGTCCCTTCATTTCAAGACCGGCAACATGCCGGGCGCGCCGAAGCGGCCCTGGTAGTATTGGCCGCTCCAGCAGGCGATATACCATACGCCGGTGTTGGTGTCGTAAACAGCCACGTCGGTGCGGCCGTCGCCGTCGTAATCGCCCGGCGCAGGCACGCAACCGGCCCAGCCGAAAGTGCCCTGCAGGTACTGGCCGGTCCAGGTCAACAGCATCCAGCGCCCGCTGGCACTCTCGAACAAGCAGGCGTCATTGCGGCCGTCGCCATCGTAATCGCCCGGCGCAGGCAGCCACGTCGGCCCGCCCAGTGCGCCGCCGAAATACTCCCAGGTCCGGTAGTACTTGTGGAAGCAGGCGATCAGCCAGTTGCCCGTGGCCGGCTCATACACGGCCAGGTCGGCGGTGCCATCGCCATTATAGTCACCCGGCGCCGGGATCATACCGGCGGCGCCCCAGCGCACGGAAAACAACTGGCCATCCCAGACATTGTAAATATGCCAGATGCCACTGTCGGTATCGAACAGGGCCGGATCCGCGCGGCCATCGCCGCCATAGTCGCCCGGCGCCGGCAGCATGGAGGCATCGCCGAACTGCAAGGTCGCCGCCTGGTCGAGCGCGGCGCTGTAGAGCGTCCAGAGCCCCTGGGCGGGGTCGTAGAGTCCGATCTCGGAATAACCATCGCCGTCAAAATCGCCGACAAAAGGCTGGACGCGCGTGAGGCCGAAGACCAGCTCCAGGGGCTGCCCGGCCATGGTAATCAGGCGCCAGGCGCCGGCGCTGTAATCATAGACCGCCACATCGCTGCGGCCATCGCCATCGTAATCGCCCGGGCTGCTCCAGGCATCGAAGCAGAGCGGCCAATAGGTCGGCAAGCTATTGGAGTCGAGCGGGTCGGTATGGTAGCGCAGCAGTTCGGCGCCGTCCGAGTAACCATCGCCATCGGTATCCCACGCATCGGGATTCAAGACGCCGGCCTGAGCTTTGGCCAGTGCGCGGCGCCCGAAGGTGGTGGCGTTATAGTTCGGCTCGAATGCGTCGCTCAGGCCATCGCCATCGGTATCCCAGGAAGCCGGATTCAGGTTCAAGCCCTCATGCAGGTATTCCTCAAGATTAGTCTCGCCATCGCCGTCATAATCCATGTCGGCGGTCTGCTCCAGGTCGCCGAAGAAGGCCATTTCCCAGGCATCGGGCAATTCATCATTATCGGTGTCCCGGTCGCGGATAACCACCTTGGCGGCGTCTTTGAACTGGACGCTGGTAAGATCCACCAGTCCAGAGTAATAGAAGTTGGTTGGATCGCGGTAGAAGCCCCAGGAGTTCCAATAATTCAATTTGCCGTTGCGGGTTGTCCCGGAAGCCGGGGTGGTGTCAATGAACGCTCTCACGTAATAGGTCCCCTGCTGTAATCCGGCCAGGGTGTAGGCGCCCTTCACCCAGTTGGTGGTGGCCGCCAGGGTCAACTTAACTCGCGCCGCGGGCCAGCCGCTGAATCCGCGATTATCAAAAGCTTCCACGATGATATCGGTGGCCGGCGCCTTGCCGAAATAATAGATCTCGCCGGTAATCCAGCGCGAATTGGTGGTGGTCAGGTCAACCTGGAAGGTCTGAACATCCGACCAGGCGCTCTCGCCCTGCGGGTTCCAACTGGCCAGCCGCCAGAAATAAACGCCGTTCCCCAAGTCGCTCAAATACGAGGGCAGGTTATCGCGGAATAACCCGTCATTATCCCGATAGGGCACCGGATAATAGTTGTCCTCCACCATGCTCAAGCCGCCATCCGATGCCTGCCTGGCTATCTGCAAGTGATAACGGGTGGAATAGAAATCCATATCCCAGACGAGCATACCCCGCGCATAGTAATACGTATCGCCTTTTGGATAGACGAGCGTGGGTTGGGCCGGCGAAGATGGCCAATTAACCGCGAAAACACCATGACGATTAACACTCCCACCTGTACCCCACCATTGATAGCTACCAGCGGATAATCCATATATTCCGGCCATTTGAAAATTCCATTCACCGTGAGCAGCATCGGTTTGCAATCTATCGAGCACTATTGGAGCGCCCGATTCGCTAATCTTATTAACAACAAAACGATAATTTATCAGCTCAGAAGCAGCACCAGAACCTATGCCTTCCCAGATAGCACGGTTATATCCCGGCTGGCTATCAGATATTCCAACCCGAAAACCACTACAGTCAGTATAATTCATGTAGAAGAACTGGCCTTCGCCCTGACCGGCAGGCTCAGTTATACTAGTCTCTCCTTGGGCAAAACTGCTCCAATAACTATTACCGTCAAGGTCAAGATACCCAAATAACCTGAACTCGCCTTCCGGCAAACCGGTCATCGTAAAATTACCCTGGGCATCACACGCCACTTGACCAGCGGTACGGGTAATTAAAGTAATCATATTCGTGCCAGGCAATCCTCGGACACGAGCCGTAGTTAACGGCACAAAGTTCGTGCCGAAATAATGCACCGTTCCCGAAACAGAGGGCAGCGGATAATTGCTGGCACTGTTGGGGTTCGTGCCGGCCTGGTACTCGGCAAAGTTACTCCAGTCATCGCCATCCAGGTCCAGGTTGGCGTCGTATTTCTGGGGATCGAGGCCGTTCTGGCTTTCCCAATAATCGCTCATGCCGTCGCCATCGGTGAACATTTCGCCATAAGTGCGGGAATACGTGCCGCGCGGGCTGTCATAGTCGCCAACGCCGTTGCCGGCGGTATCCGTCCGGAACGGATCGGTGCCGGCCAGGTATTCGGCGCGGTTATTGAGGCCGTCATTGTCCGGATCGCCCCAGGGGCCGTTGTTGCCCGTGGCGTCATTGGGATCGAGCCCGTATTTCTGTTCCCACCAGTCGGGAAGCCCGTCGCCATCGGTATCGGTCGAATCCGGGTCGCCGGTCAGCCCGCTCAACCAGGAGTTGGTCGCCACCGCACGCGCGCCGCGGAACAGGTAAAAATCCCCCAAACCAGGAGTGCCATCAGTGTATTGGATACCATACGGATTAGCCGGATTCTTATAATTGGCGGGCACCCTATAGGCAACATTGGTTACGCCATTGGTTACGACGCTATTGGTGAGCATATTAACGAAGTCATCGTAAGGCGGAACCTGGGCCATATGAATAACGTGGTTCTGGGCATAGACAATGTAATTATACGCGCCGTTGAGGCCCGTATAGACGGTTGAGCGGTTCACACTGTTGTTCCACCAGGGGATGGACGGATGGAACTGCACGGTCGTGTCTAAGGCCGTCAGATAGTTGGGCACGATCGGCTCATCCAGGACCCCGGCGCTGTTGCGATGATTGGGGTCGGGCACGTCGTCAAAGGTGCAATAGACAGCCAGCGGCAAGTTGGTGAGTGCATCGCGCGACAGGCGCTGGCTCCTATTGGCAATGATCTCACCCTGCGTCCGCGAGCCATTCCACACGCGCACTTCGTCAACACAGCCGCCAAAATAGTTATAGGGTCCCGCCGAATTGAAATCGCTGGACGAATTCGTATCCGAAGCGCCAACAATAAAGGAACTCATTCGCACGACCATATTACTCCCCGATACCGCATCAACGCCATTATCAGGAATTTCTTCGGTGAACACCGAGGCGCTGTTCTCGCCATTCACGTAAATGGTCAGGTTGGCCCCATCATAGACGCCGGCAATGTGGGTCCAGTTCGTTCCCGGCTGGAGCTTGTGGCGCTGGTCGGCCGTTGCCTGGTGCACCCGCAAAGAGCCACGCCCGTTATACATGATAAAGGGTAGACCATTGGTAATGCCAAGTCGGTAATTGGCGCTGACCTGCAACTGGTTGAGATTAAACGGGTTCCTGGTCCGCGAAGAGCGCTCGGTTACAACCTGCTCGCCCGACTTGGTCGGGTTATCCGGCTTGATCCAGGCCTCGGCGCAGAAGCGCGTCAGGTAGCTTTCCGAAAGAATGGCCCAGGCATCCGGGGTCCGGGCAAAATCGTTGGTTCCATTCAGGTAAAGCGCGCGGTTGCGGATGGGATTGCGCGCGTCTAAGGGGTCATTGCCGGTTTCGCCCATCGCCGAGTTGATTTCACTATAGTCGCCGCGGCCGTCGTGGTCGGTGTCAAACCCCTCGTTCATTTCAAAGTTGAAAGGATAGGGCAGGCCTGCACGTAAAGCATAGAAGCCGTTTTTATCGAAGCCGTAATTCAGATTAACAAAACTATCGGGATCATATTTATCCGTGCGAAAGAGCGGGCTTGGATCCGTATGGTAAAATGGACGATTGCTGGTGTAGGCATATTCTTCCAAGTTGGGCAGGCCATCGGCATCCGGATCCATCAAATCCATTCCAAGGTTAAAAGGACCAGCGATGGCATTCAGCAGTATCGAAATCTCCCAGGGATTAAACCCTGCCGGCTGCATGTAAGAAAAATATGCCGTGGCTGAGTTAAAAGTGTTGCTCTGACCGAATTCGAACGCGGGTGTGCTGGGATCGGCGTCATAGTTCCAATTGCCCCAGAGATAGTGCATTTCCCTCATGACTACATTGGAAGTCGCAAATATAATGATCCAATTGGGGAAAGCCATGCTTTGGTATCCCTGCAGGGGATTCAAGCCGTGATATACCTCCCAATAGTCATCCATACCGTCCTGATCCGAATCGGCATCATCGGCGCGCGTGGTATGATAGTCGCCAGCAATTAACGCCAGGATGTTGTTGGCCGGATAATTTGTGCGCAGCCAGCCAAGATCCGTGTAGATGCCGTTTAAATACAGGAAAGACGGGCAAGTCAGATAATTGGGCGGAATAAACCATACCAATGAGTCGGAATCATCCCAACTCATCAATTCACGGTTTCTAAAGCTGAGTCCCCATACCGGGTCGCAATACTGCCATTCGTCCACCGTGCCGGTCCAATATTCCTGCATATTGATCAGACCATCGCCATCAGGGTCAGCCCCGGCATCCGCATTAGTTGCGGAACTGCCCATACTTGCTTCCCAGCCATCGGGCATTCCATCGCCATCAGTATCCCACCTGGTAGGACTGGTTCCGGAACCTTCTTCCCAACTATCGAACCACGCATCCCAGTCTGTATCCATGGGATGTGGATCGTTGGGCGAGGGCGCGACAAGCACGCCGGGATCACTCGGCCATTTCTTGTTCGGCCAGGTACTACTGACATTACCCAGCGAATGCGTGGCATTGAACCATTCTTCACTATTGAGCAGTTTTTCGCCGTCGCCATCCTCAGCCCCGTCGGCATAAAGATTAGGATCAAGTCCAACGTATAATTCCCAGCCGTCGGGCATCTGATCGCCATCGGTATCCTCCGAAGTAGGCCAGGTGTAACTGTAGCGCGTCAGGGCCAGGTCATAGTCATTGGCCGTGAAAACCCGGCCGCCGGCGTCCCAAGCCAGGCGGCCGATATAATCGCCGCCGATGTACTCCTGAAAGTTGTTATAAATCGCCGTATTAGGCGCTGCCTCCGGATCGTTAGTACCCACAGTTATATAATTCGTCCAGGCCGTCCGCGGGTCGAAACTGCATACGCCCGGCGCCGGCCACGACGGCGTCATCATGTAAAGCCATTCATGCTTTTTCGCCGGATTGACAATGGCCACGTCGCCGGCATCAAAGTTCGTGTTTTCGTTCATATCCACCCAGACGGCGTAACCCTGCTGGAAGGCGCCCAGGCCGGCATTGGTGCCGTAATAGACGGTGTTGGTAAATAGCGTGCCGGTCTGGCGATTAGTGAGCGCTACGTCTGCCCTAAGGATGGTGTCGTGGAACAAGTCAAAGACATTGGCGCCGGTGTTGGTATAGACATTGACCCAGGCGCCCATATTAGTCACCGAGCCGACGTAAGCCACGGCGTTGGTAAAGACTGTTCCGCCGGTTACTTCCCCGATCGTCAACAGTAAGCTGCCCGCCGCGATAGCATAGAAGTCGCCATCGTCGTTCCGCGAGTAGGTGGCATAATCCAGGGCATTGCTGGCGGCCGAGGGGGTAATGAGGGTCAATTCCCAGGTGTCGTCCATGCCATCGCCATCGGTATCGGCATGGGTGGGGTCGGTGCCGCTCTGAAACTCTTTCAAGTCGGTGCCAACATTCGGACTGGCGTCACCATCAGTATCGGCGTCACCATCGGTTTGAACAAATTCGCGGGCGTCGCAGGGCGAGATGTGCACCCAGTCCAGGTTGGCGCTGTTGCTGACTCCAGCGTTGTATGCGCTGGCCGAGCGCCAATACCAGAAATAATATTCCCAGCCGTCCCACATACCGTCTTCATCGGTGTCGTTAATCAGCGGATCGGTCAGTGGGTCATCGCCATAGGGCGAGGCGTAGGTCAGGCCAACCGTATTGGTCAGGTAGTAGCCATCAATTCCGCGGCACTCGCGATAATTATTGAAGCTAACGCCATTGGCGTAGCCCAGGCTGCTGGCCAAGTAATAGGCCGAACCAAAGCTCAGGAGCCGGCTGCGGAGCAGAGGATAACCGGCATTGGTGCCCTGGCCGGAATAGGTTATGATATTAGTGCTTATAGAGACCAGCGTAGGCGGAGTTACACCGGAGCTGGGAATAAAGTCGCCATCCTGATTACTATTGCGTCCATAGGGCGAATCGTCATCTTCGGCTGGCCCGCCATAGAGCTGGTCGCCAAACCAAAGAACTTCCCATCTATCCGGTAAGCCGTCCTGGTCGAGATCGCCCACATTATCGTAGCTATAAAGCTCTCTGCTGAACATCAGCCAGACATCATAATCCTTGATCATGGTGAAGGCATAATTGGTTTGAAAGTTTTTGACCTCCGCAAAGTTGTTCCCGGTCCGGTACCACTTATAGACAAAACTATCCAAGCCATTAGCGGCCAGGGGGAGCGCGTTCAGGGTAACCACCGTGTCCGGCACAAGATAATAAGTGGCTTCGTCCGCGGTCTGAATGTTGGTGATGCCCGAGGCCACAACCGCGCAATTACCGAGGCCAAGTCCCGGCAGCAAAGCCTGGCTGTCATCCAGATAGGTGATATGCAGCGTCAAACTGTAGCCGGAAAATGTGTAGGTGCCTGACAGGGTTGTGGTTTGGTTGGAGCTGACCGTCCCCGAGGCGTTAGAGGGCGAGGTATAACCAAAGATATCGTTAAAATCCACCGTATAACTGCCCGCCGGCACATTGGCGATGGTATACGTGCCCGTCCCCGTAACCAGATTGGTATAATCCGACGGCATGGCGATAATGCTCCACGTGGCATTGGAGGCCGCGGACGGCGAGATGTTGATTTGCAATGTCCCGAAAAGCCGGGAATAGACTCCCGTCAGACTATTTTGCGCCGGGCTGGAACTGACGATGTTGGTAGATCGCGGGTTGGCCGAGGTTAGCGTAAAACCAGCAACGGTCGGGAAGGTGACCGCGTAAAGCCCGGTCGGGACCGAAGCGATGGTATAGTTGTTGGTAAAGGTTGTGCCATAAGTGAGCGCATTGGTAAACTCCGAGGGCCCGGCAACCGTCCAGATTACGTTTGTGGAGATGGTAATGCCTGAGATGGTGACCGCCAGATCATTGGAATACGGTTGATAGGTTACGGTGTTCGTCACCTGGCGCGGATTGCCGGTGATGCCGAGACTGACGTCCGCCGGCTTATAATATCCGCGCACGCGACTGAACTCGGCCGCATAGGTTCCATCCGGAATCCTGGTCAAGGTGAACGAGTTGGTGAAGCCCGTCTGATAAGCCGTGGCATTGGTTAATTCTGAAGGCCAGGAGGTAAAGCGCCAAGTGTTGCTGGTGCCGCTCACCAGGCCGGTGACTACCATGGCCAGTTCGTTGGAATAGGGCCGATACAGGTTGGTCAGGATGGGATTAACTGCGCTAAATGTATGGTAGTTGGGGTCCGATTGGTAGTAATCGGTGATCCGGTTAAAGAATACGAACTGCTCGCCGTCGGCCAGATTCAGGATGGTCACGCCGCTGGCATACCAGTTTTCGTTACTGGCGAGTTCCGTCCAGCGGGCATAAGTATCCACGTAATTCCGCGCATTGAAATACTCGGCCTGGGTCATGTAGTCATTGCTGACCGGCCGCAGGATATAGGTCAGGTTGACCACTCCCTGGGCTTCCGGGGCCAACAGTCCAGCCACGAGGAGCCCAAGGGTCAGAACCCCAGCTTTTGCCCTGCATCTGGACCTGACTGTCTTCACGTAAGCATACTACTATTTTACTTGTTTAAAGGCAAACGCTTTTTTCAGGGTAAAATCCGCGTAACTACTCAGGTGGCATCAGGCGCTGCCTGCCTGAGCAGTAACAAATCCGCGGACTCACACCCGAACGCCTTCGGGCATTAACCGGCCTTGGGCATGCAGGCTCTTTAATTCGGTAATGATCCGCCGCCAGTACCGCCGATCAGCCGCCTGGTACTTCGCCATGCGCGCCATCATTTCCCGTTCGACTCTTTGTTCCAAACCCGGCCCTGGCTTTTCCCCTTTCACAATCCTGGAACCAAACGCCCGCATGCCGGCCATGCCACGGCCCAGACCGGCCACAATCCAAGCATGACGCTGAAACAGTTCAGCCAAAAGAGCTATCGAAAACATGTTCTGTATCGTCCAACGCGCCAGCCGGCAATTATGGCTTTGTGGCGATGGATCTACAAAGCCCAGAACCAACCGGCTGATGACCGCATAATCCTCCAGGCGCTGGGTCTTTTTCAATTCCACCAAGTCCGGCACGCCGGCCACCGGCGCCATGCCCCAAGGTGTTTTCATCCGAATTGATCGGCGCCAAGCCACATTAAACGCGGGTGAGCGCGGCGGAACCCCCATGACATCCAGGTACCAATCGGTCCCATCTTCCGCCGGCAAGGTAAAATGAAACCCATGCCCCTTGCGAAGATAAGACAGGGTCAGCGGCGGGGTCAGCTTGTAATACCGGGCGCGGAGGGTCCACAAAGCTTTGATAAATCGTTGCAGGTTGGCATGTTGCGGATAAAGCCATATATCCAGGTCTTCGGAAAATGTGGTGGCGCCATAGAGCACCGTGGCCTGGCCGCTGATGAGCAGATAGCGGACTTTATCCGCCTTCAATTGCCGGAAAAAGTTTCTGGTCATGAACTTTACGCGGGTTGGGGATTAACCGCCGCAGGCGCAGACAACGCCGCATGCGCTCGGCCGGGGTCATCGTCCGCCAGGCGTCGTGCTTGAAGGGCGCCAGGGCCTGCGCCGTCAGGTCCGCATCTATCTGTTTGTTGCGCTTCATCCGCTTAAGCCACTTGAAACGTTTGCCCAACGGGATGAAACGATCCTGTTTCCTGTCGCTCAAGTTTATCGCGAATCCGGTCAAATTCACGGACAGTTTCGGCTGAATATAATTTCTCGCCGCAATGCCGGCAAACCTCGGCATTTACCCTGATAATAGCCGTGTTATTCCCCCCCCGAATAATTTTATCAACCGCTTTCACAATCATTTCGCCGCCGCAAACCGGGCATTTTTCAAACGGCTTCATTATGTTTTCCTCCTGATTCGCCCATTAATCCACAAAGTCGCAGCCGGGCGATAAACAGTTATGATAACGCACCATTGATTGGCCGGATTATATGCCCATACACTATGAATCGGTTCCCCTTTTGCGCTTTTCCCAAAAACCAAACAGCTCGGATATGGTTTAGCAGAAGGATAATCTTCAATTATCTCTCCTCGGTGCGCAGAATAATAGATGTCATCCCAAGTCAAATGGTCATCCACCGCCGCCTCTTCCGCGTGATCCGTAATACGAAGTTTGCCATCACGAATGGCCGCTGTAATATCCCGAATATCCATGCCCATCGTCCATTTACATTCCCTGCCTGAAAACATGCTACTCTATGAATGCAATCCCGTCAAAGGATTTTACCGCGTAATCATTGTAAAAAATCCTTGCTTGGATGAGTTGCTTTTTGGTATGAATAGTCATCAAGCGAGCGTAGCTCAGTGGTAGAGCTCCACCTTGCCAAGGTGGATGTCGAGGGTTCAAATCCCTTCGCTCGCTCCCTCCTTTGCCAAAGTCCCCAGGGTCACACCTTGGGCTATAATGTAGCACCCCTTCGGGGCGCCTGCCGCAACATTCGGATCAGCGCGTTCGTGGAGCTGTCATGATTTAATGTTGGCTCCGCTTCGGCGGTCAGTTCGGGCAAGATTTTGCCGGCCAGCTCCTTGCCCAGTTCCACACCCCACTGGTCGAACGGATCAATATCCCAAATCACGCCCTGGGTGAAAATCTTGTGCTCATAGAGCGCAATCAGCGCCCCAAATACCCCCGGCGTTAGTTCATCCGCCAGGATGGTATTGGTCGGGCGGTTGCCCTCAAAAACCTTGTGGGGAACCAGCTCCGGCGCCGCGCCTTGATCCGCCACCTCGGAGGCAGTGCGGCCAAACGCCAGCGCTTCGGTCTGCGCAAAAAAATTGGCCATGAGCTTCAAATGGTGATCGGCACGTATCTGCTCGAACTCGGCTAAAGTTTCGAACATCTTGTCAGTCCCATGCAAATGGGAATCCAGTATTTCCTCGTGATCCTGGATTCCCGCTGGAGCCTGCCCCGTACTTTGACACGGGGCGGGAATGACATAAGAACCGGATTCGCGTCTGCAATATGCCCTTGTGTTTGCCGCCCGGCAGAACCCGATAAAGTCGGCCGGAATCAGCCGCGTGCCCTGGTGGATCAACTGGTAAAAGGCGTGTTGGCCATTGGTCCCCGGCTCGCCCCAGATCACGGCCCCAGTTTGCCAGCCGACCTTGCGTCCCTGCTGGTCCACCGATTTGCCGAGGCTCTCCATATCCGCCTGCTGCAGATAGGCGCTCAGCCGGCAAAGATATTGATTGTAGGGCAAGATGGCGTGCGTCGCGGCCCCGAAGAAATTGTTATACCAGACGCCCAGCAATCCCAGGATAACGGGCAGATTGCGCTCCAGCGGCGCTTCGGCAAAATGGCGGTCCATGGCATGGAAGCCATCCAGCATTGCCAGAAAATGCTCTGGTGAAATCGCCACCATCAGCGCGAGCCCCACGGCCGAACACAGCGAATAGCGCCCGCCAACCCAATCCCAGAATTCAAACATATTTGCCGGGTTAATGCCGAAACGCGTAACTTCCTTCTCATTGGTGGAGACCGCCACGAAATGGCGCGCTATGGCTTTTTCGTCCTTGAGCGCCGCCAGGCACCAGGCGCGCGCCGTCCGTGCATTGGTCATCGTTTCCTGGGTGGTGAAAGTCTTGGAGGTGACAATGAACAGGGTTTCCTCCGGCAAGAGGTCGCGGGTGGCTTCCACGATATGCGTGGCATCAACATTGGAAACAAATCGCACGGTCAAATCCCGCTGGGAGTAGGCTTTCAAAGCCTCGTAGGCCATGGCCGGACCCAAGTCCGAGCCGCCGATGCCGATATTGATGATGGCCCGGATAGGCTTGCCGGTGAATCCGCGCCATTCACCGCCCCGGACGGCGCGCGCGAAGGCCTGCATCCTGGTCAGCACGCGGTTGACTTCCGGCATGACGTCCACGCCCTTGACATAAATTGGCGTGTTGGACCGGTTTCGCAAGGCCACATGCAAGGCCGGCCGGTTTTCCGTGCGGTTGATGCTCTCGCCCGCGAACATGGCCCCGCGCGCAGTTTCCATGCCGCAGGCGCGCGCTAACGCCATCAGCAGTTGCATAGTCTCGGAGGTCACGCGGTTTTTGGAGTAATCCAGGGTCAGCCCGGCCGCGGAGAGCGTGAAGCGCTCCGCCCGGCCCGCGTCGCGGGCGAATAGCTCGCGCAGGTGCATTCCACGCATGACCTCATAATGCGCGGCCAGCGCTTTCCATTCCGGTAAATCGGTCAAACGCGGCTTAGCAGGAATCATAGAGTCCCCTTATCAGAAAACGTCGTTCAAGTCGCAAATGCTCTCTCGTCTCGGGCCCTACTATAGCCGCCCCGCCCGCCAATTACATGATTTTTTTGCGTGGCGCGTAATGGGTCAGTTATGGGGGGGAGATTGTGAATTTTCATGCTGTCATTCCCGCGCCTGCCCGAGCGTCGGCCAGGGAAAGCGGGAATCCAGCATTGCCTGCCCGGCCACAGGCCAGGGATTTTTCTGGATTCCCGATCAGGTCGGGAATGACCCGCCTGCAGCGCTGTGCGCAGCACTGCGGGCAGGCAATCACCCCCCAACAACTGACGGGTTGCGTGGCGCGTAATGGGTCAGTTACGCGGCGGCATCGATCCCAATGGCCTGACGCAAGGTCAGGCCCTACTCGCTTGGGCGCAGCACGGCCAGCGGAGCATGGCCGACGCTCTTCTTCCGTCCTCTCCGGTCCGTCGTCTGGCGCTTGCCCTGCGTAGCCTCCGGGCGAAGCAGGGTCCGCCGTCCCGCCTTCGCCCAAGGGCTATGGCGGGCAGGCCGTCGTCTGGCCCCTCCGGCCCCCGGCGGTTTTGGCTTTCCAAGCACCTGAGCGCCAGCCATACTTAGTTCTCGTGTTATTAATTCTCAATAACTTGACGCTCTATGCCCGGCTGGCCGGCCCTGAGCGCCAGCCATACTTAGTTCTCGTGTTATTAATTCTCAATAACTTGACGCTCTATGCCCGGCTGGCCGGCCAGGGTATCGCCTATTTCGCCTGTGGCCGCTGGCGTGGGGCAAGCCACTTGCCGCGCCGCGCTTGCCGGATTCCAGAGGATTTCTTCGGCCTGTGCGTGGCCAACGCCCCCGACCCGGCCTCCGATGATTACGTCATAGCGCGGCTCAACGAGCTCGGCCTCCGCCACGTGCGCCTGGATTTCACTTATACCGACCGCCAGGCTTATACCGAACGGTTCCTCGACCGGCTGCTCACTGAACGGTTCCGCGTCTGCCTGCACCTGGTTCAACCGCGCGAAGAAGCCCGCGCCATGCTCCGCCTGCCCAAGCCCGGCCAGGGGCGCCCGGAAGCCGCGGAACGCTGGCGGGCTTTTGTCGGCGAAATGCTGGACCAGTACGGCCGCCGGATGGAACTGATCGAGATCGGCGCCACCTGCAACCGCCGGAAATGGTCGGGCTATTCTCCCGCCGCTTTTTTCGCCGCCTGGCAAATCGCCTGGGAAGAAGCGCGCGGGCGCAACCTGACGATCGCTGGACCGAACATCACGGATTTCGAGCCGGTCTATAACGCCGGCTGGCTGGGCTGCCTGCGCCGCAGCCGTATGCCGCCCAGCGCGCACACCGACAACCTGTTTGTGGAGCGCTGCACGGAGCCGGAAGCCTTTGATCATAAGATCGCCGGAAAGCGTTTGGCAAGGCTGTTGCGCTTTAACCTGGTGCGCAAGGCCCAACTGCTCTCTGATATCGGCGCCTGGGCCGGCGTGCCCACCCTGATCTGCGCCCACGTAAGCTGGAGCCTG
>JACPGN010000254.1 GCA_016182435.1 Lentisphaerota bacterium
CCTGGCTCGCGCTCTCCGACGCGGTTATCGCCCGGCACCAGCAGCATCTTACGATCGAGGAGATTTATTTCGCCGAGGACATCTGCTATAATCACGGACCGCTGATTTCGGCGGAGATGATGCGGGAATTCCTGTTGCCCTACTACCAGCAATTGATCCGGAATATCCGCACCCGGCAGTTGGATCGCACCAGACACCTCTACGTACATGTAGATACGGATGGCTACGCTGACCCGGTGATTCCGCTCTACCAGGAAGCTATTCTCATGGACGTGATGAGTCCCTTTGAAGTGGCCTCCGGCTGTGACGTGGTCAAGATCGGCCGGAAACATCCCAACCTGGTCATGCACGGCGGCATTGACAAGCGCATCATTGCGCTGGGTCCCCCGGCCATTGACCGTCATTTGGAATACATTCTGCCGGCCATGCGCGCCCGCGGCGGCTACTACCCCACTTGCGACCACGGCGTGCCGGAGGAAGTCAGCTACCAGAACTATCTCTATTACCGCAAGCGTTGTGTCGAACTGGGCGGGTGAAAACTGTCCCATTCAGAATTTGCTTGCTGGCGCATGGTGTTTCAGGCAAGCTTGTCCCGCTATGAACAATGACCACAACATCAAAGATGCGGCTTCTTGTTCCGGATCGCCGGCGGACAAGCTCGAGATGGCGCGCGCGGTTTATCGTGAATTTCATGCGCGTTGTTTCTGGTTTTTGCGCAAAGACCTGGCGCCGACAATCGCGGATCTTCCCGAAATTGCGCGCGGCCTGCGTGAACACGGCGGCCGGCGCGGCTATGCCTTGGCATCCCGCTTATGCCCCTAACATCAATTCAACGGACCGACGCATCAGCGGCGCCGCCGGAGGGAACGCAGTTCCCGCAGGCGGTGTCCGCTGCATGCGGTTGTTGGCCGCGCAGCGCAATCCAGAAAACTACCTGGCCGGCGCCACAATCTTGCATCGCGATAGTTCCAGTCCGCGTTATTCCGAGGATTTGGATTTTTTTCATGATGTCGAGGAAAGCGTGGCCGGCAGCGCCGAACTTGACGCCGATGTGTTACGCCGCAACGGTTATGGCGTGGATTGGGTATTGCGCGCGCCCACGTTCTATCGGGCCGTGGTGCGGAAAGCTGATGAACAGATTAAGCTCGAATGGGCGGTAGATACTGCGTTCCGTTTTTTTCCGGTGGAGCGCGACGAATTATGCGGATATCGCCTGCATCCCACAGATGCGGCGATCAATAAATTACTGGCTCTGGCTGGAAGGCGGGAAATTCGAGATTTTGTGGATACGCTTTATGTGCATGAAACGTCATTATCGTTAGGGGCTTTGGCGTGGGCCGCTTGCGGAAAGGATCCAGGATATACTCCGGAGTTATTGCTCGATCAAATGGGGCGTCATGCGATTTATACCGATGCGGATTTGGCAAGACTGGAATTAGCGCGGCCGCTACGTTTGGCTGATATGAAGCGCCAATGGTTGCAGGCTCAGGATCAAGCATTGCGGCTGGTTCAATCTTTACCGGCAAGTGAATTGGGTTGTTTATACCTGGGGTCCAACGGTCGTCCGGCGACCCCGGACCCGGAATTGCCTGATTTTTCTTCTTTACTACGCCATTGGGGATCACTGAAAGGCGCCTGGCCTGTGTTTCGATAATAGAAATTCGCCTTTCCTGACCCGGACCATCGCCTCGCTGCGAATCCCCGCGATTCCTGCTTAATCATTCATCCGGCAGCCACGCGCCGCCCTGGTCAATATTCTCCCGCGTAAAGACCCGCGAGGGCAAGGTGAGATTTTTATCCACTTTCTGGCCGTTCAGGATTTTCAGCGCCGTGGCAATGGCTTCGCGCCCGCCGGTGGGATATTCAAAGCTGGCCGCGAGAATCCCCTGCCGCACATAGGCCTGCCCTTCCTGCGGCAGCGCGTCAATGCCGATAAACTGAATGGTTTTTTCGCGTCCGGAGGCTTTGGCCGCCAGATACGCGCCATGCGCGCCGGGATCGTTGTGGGCGTAGACCAGGTCAATTTCTTCGAAGCGGGCCAGGGCCGATTCCATTTCCCGGCGCGCATTGGGTTCCAGCCATTTCATATCGGCTTCGAAGATCACGCGCAGGCCGCTGGCCTGGATGGCTTCGCGGAAGCCGGCATTGCGCTCCTGGCCCGGGGTGGAGGTCATCAGCCCCTTGAGCTCCACTATCGAGCCTTTACCGGAGAGCGCCTTGATGGCCCAGCGCCCGGCCGCGCGGGCGATCTTGCGGTTATCGGCGCCGATGAAACAGGTGTATTGCTCGCCCAGCACTTTGCGATCCAGCACGATCACGGGAATCCCTTTGCCAAAGGCCGCGGCCACGGGGGCGGTCAGGGGCGCGGCCTCCTTGGGCGAAACAATCAGGAGATCCACCCCGGCATTAATGAACTCCTCGATATGCGCGCGCTGCGTGAGCGTGTTGTTCTGCGCATCCTTGAAAATTACCGACAACTCCGGATGTTCTTCCGCCGCTTTCCGGAGGTCGGCGTTCATCTGCACCCGCCAGGGCTCGCCCAGATTGCACTGGCTCATGCCAATGGTCCAGCGCGCGGCCGCGCCGGAATGGGCCGTGAGGCTGAGTGACAGGAATAATCCTGCCCCGATTGCGCGTAATAGTACCTGCTTGATATTCATTTGGTCCTCCCTTATTTGCGCCGGCGCTGGAACAGCACGGCGCCCACTACGATCACTCCCGTGAGCATCAGCCGCGCGGCTTCGCCCACGGCATTGATGCTCAGGATTTTTTCCAAGTAGCCAATGGTCATGGCGCCCAGCAGCGTGAGGCCGATGCCGCCGCGCCCGCCCATCAGCGAAGTGCCGCCAATCACCACGATGGCGATGGCGCTGAGTTCATAGCCCGCGCCCGCTTCGGGATCGCCCTGGATTTCCTGGGCCATCTGGCAAATGCCGGCCAGGGCGCCGCATAACCCGCTGCCAACGTAGGCCAGCAGTTTCATGCCGCCCACGGGAACGCCCGAAAGCCGCGCGGCCTCCTCGTTGCCGCCGACGTTCTGGTAAAAGTTTCCGGCTTCTATTCTCTTAACATCTGAATATTGAGGGAGTTGCGACAGATTTGGTTTTCTCCCCCTCTTTCTACTCTTATCTTCCTCTGTTCCCTATCTAAATTTAATGGGCCTTATGTAGCCG
>JACPGN010000255.1 GCA_016182435.1 Lentisphaerota bacterium
GCCTCGGAGCCGCCCGCGGCCGCGCCGGTTCCCACAGTGCCGCAAACCTTCAATATAAGTGGGTTTGTCGTAGGCAACGAAGCGGCGCTAACTCTTTGGGACTTTCAATACACAGTTGACATCATTCCTTAGCTCCGTACGCTGGTGCGGTTTTCGCTATTGGCAACGCCTAAGGCGGCCTTTGGCCGCAACCTATTCTTTTATTGCCTTTCGTTGTCCATCGCAGGGCGAATTTCGTTTTCCGCAGCAGCGGATCCGCTATGGCGGAGAAAAAGGCGGCGGTGATTCCGCAAGCTCGTGCCAAGCGAGGCTACCTGAGGCTCACTTGGGCGGAATGGGGCGGAATGGGGTCGGGCGGAATGGGGCGGAAGGGGTCGGGCGGAATGGCGGGCGGAATGGGGGCGGAATGGGGGGCGGAATGGGGTCAGCCCTTGAATGAATAATTAAGGCGCTGGGGTCAATCATCAAAGGCGCGGTGTCCCGTCTTCGCGCGGACGCTTTGCCGAGGCACAGCAATAGACATAAATCCCCCTTGCCGCACGGAGTGCGGTTTATTTCTCTTTGATTTTAGCTCTGATCCGGGAACAGGGCTGGTGCTCCCGGAAGCAGATCGAGGAAAAGCTTGGCATTTCGGAGCGCAGCGCCAATGGGTTACTGGCTGGTCTCGAGGCCCAGGGGTTGATCCGGCGGGAGGGCGAGGGCAAGGGCGTGCGCTATTTCCTGAGCAGTCCGGAGCGGCCATAGAGCGGCAAAGCCCTGCGGGCCCCTTCTGGTCAGTACTCGCCAATGCCCGCCAATGCGCGCCAATACCCGCCATTGCCCGCCAATGCCCCGATCTACGTGTGAACGCGCTGATCGGGAATGGCTGATGGTTCATGCCCAACGTGGGCTATGCCCGCAACCCAAAGAAATTAACCACGGATTACACGGATTTCACGGATAGTCAGACCGTTGACGGCCGCCCGGCGGCCGTCAACAATCAGTGTTATCCGTGCCATCCGTGGTTCATATTCTTGTTTTTCAGGCAGTTCCTCGTGATTGAGGTACTAACCTGGTTGGGTAATGCTCGGCATCGTGACAAAACCAGGCGCGACAATCAAGCCGAATAAGCAAGCCGCCTTGAGCGCGGAACATGATTGACGGCGGCGGGAGTAGCCCCTATGATGAAGGGCGTTTTGCTGCGGCGAGCAACTATTGCAAATAGGGAGGATGCCAACATGAGATTCTTCAGTAACCAGTCGCGTTTGATGCTGGGCTTAGCGGGCGTATTGCTGGGCTTGTTCAGCCCGGCCGCGCTGGCCGGCGAGGCCGATATTAACCTGCCGGACCTGCAGGTCATCAGCTTTAACATCCTGGGCGCGCCGGTCAGAGGACTGGATCTGCTCTATGGCGGACTGGTGGTCTGCGTCATCGGCCTCCTTTTCGGCCTGAGGCAGTATTTCCAGACCAAAGCCCTGCCGGTCCATGAGTGCATGAGCGCGGTCTCGCAGACCATCTGGGAAACCTGCAAAACCTATCTCTGGCAGCAAGGCAAGTTCCTGGTGATCCTCTGGGTCCTTATTGGCGCCTGCATGCTGTATTATTTTGGCGCGCTCCAGCACAAACCGGCCGGTGAAATCCTGATCATCCTGGCCTGCTCGATAGTGGGCATCCTGGGGTCCTATGGCGTGGCCTGGTTCGGCATCCGCATCAATACCCGCGCCAATTCGCGCTCGGCCTTCGCGGCTTTGCGCGGCACGCCCTGGCTGGCCCTGGCCATCCCGATGAAGTCCGGGATGAGCGTCGGACTCCTGCTGGTGAGCGTGGAGCTTTTTTTCATGATCTGCATCCTGGCGTTTCTACCCAGGCACCTGGCCGGGCCGTGCTTTATCGGGTTCGCCATCGGCGAATCCCTGGGCGCCAGCGCCTTGCGTATCTGCGGCGGGATTTTCACGAAGATCGCCGATATCGGCTCGGACCTCATGAAAATCATCTTCAAACTTCCGGAAGACGACCCGAAAAATCCGGGCGTCATTGCCGATTGCACCGGCGATAATGCCGGCGACAGCGTCGGCCCGACCGCCGACGGATTTGAGACCTATGGCGTGACCGGGGTGGCCCTGATCGCCTTTCTGGCCCTGGCGCTTGCCGGCAATCCGCTGATGGCCGGCACGCTCATCGTCTGGATTTTCGTCATGCGTATTCTGATGATCTTGACCTCGCTGGCAGCCTATGGGCTCAATGTTAAACTAAGCGCGGCGCGCTATAGCCTGGCCCGGGAGTTTGACGCCGAGAAGCCGCTGACCACGCTGGTGTGGTTGACCTCGCTGATTTCGGTGGCGGTCACCTTCGCGGCCAGTTTCCTGCTTCTGCCGGCTCAAGCCCATGGCGACCTGTGGTGGGTGCTCTCGGTCATCATCAGTTGCGGCACGCTGGCCGGCGCGCTGATCCCGGAATTCACCAAAGCCTTTACCAGCACTTCCTCGCGGCATGTACAGGAAGTGGTTACCTCGGCCAAACAGGGCGGCGCCTCGCTGGATATTCTCTCCGGGTTTGTGGCCGGCAATTTCTCGGCCTTCTGGGAAGGGCTGCTTATCCTGGCGCTGATGCTGGTGAGCTATTTACTCTCCCTGCACCCGCACCTGATCGCCATCATGCCGCCCGCCCTCGCGTTTGCCACGCCGATCTTTGCCTTCGGCCTGGTGGCCTTCGGCTTTCTGGGCATGGGTCCGGTGACCATCGCCGTGGACAGCTTCGGGCCGGTATCCGATAACGCCCAATCGGTCTATGAACTGAGCCAGATCGAAGCGCGGCCGGGCATCCAGGC
>JACPGN010000033.1 GCA_016182435.1 Lentisphaerota bacterium
GTGCGCCTGTTAATCCACGAAAGCAGTTTTGAAAGCAATTTGCTGCGCGGTCTCTTGCTGGCCCTGGCGCGGTTGGCGTTCTTCAGCGCGCTGGGCTTGACCGCCGGCATGCTGTTTTCGTTTCCGGTGGCGGTCTTCACGGCCTTCGCCTTTCTGTTGATCACGGGCTTGAGCGGCTTGCTCGGCGCCGCGCCGCCGGTGGCCGCAGGAGAATCGGCGCCGGGATGGTTAGCCGCGGTGTTGAACGTTGCGCTGCGCAGCCTGATCCAACTGGAGCGGTGGATCACCCCGCCGCTGGCGCGGTTTGAGCCGCTCAGCTTTCTGCCGACGGGCGCCTTTATTCCATGGAGCCTGGTGGGCCAGGCTTGGGGCATTCTGGTTCTGGCCTATGGCGGCGTGCTGGCGCTCCTTGGTATCTGGCTGTTCAGCCGCCGCGAAATGGGTTTGGCCGCCTGAGAAAATGCGGAATGCAGAAAAGGAGCCCAGTGTAGTGTCCTGAAAATAATTCGTAACTACTCGGAACCGCGGATTACCTGAGCAGTCACAATAATTTCACTTTTGATTGTCATTCCGGGCTCGACCCGGAATCCAGTCTTTCCCTGGCCGACGCTCGGGCAGGCTGATCTGGATTCCCGCTTCCGCGGGAATGACCACTTCGGAATAAATGAAAAAAAACCAGTTAATCCTTTTGCTATTGCCGGCCTTGCTCGGCCTGTGGAGCGCCGCGCTGGTGCATGAGCGCCTGCGGGATTACCGCGAACGCCAGGAGTTGCGGGCTACTGCTCCGCTGGAGAACGCCCCGCCGCTCATGGCCTTCACCACCGTGGCGTTGGGCGGGTTCCGCGGGCTGATCGCCGACTTGCTGTGGCTGCGCGCCATGCGAGGGCAACAGGAGGGCCGTATATTTGAAATTGTCCAACTGGCCGACTGGATCACCAAGCTCGAGCCGCACTTCACCACGGTCTGGGTCTTTCAGGCCTGGAATATGGCTTACAACATCAGCGTGCTGTTTCCCGATGCGGAAAACCGGTGGCGCTGGGTTCAGAACGGCATTCGGCTCCTGCGCGATGAAGCGCTGCGCTACAACCCGCGCGACCCGAACCTCTACAGGGAGCTGGGCTGGCTCTACCAGCATAAGCTCGGCTACATCATGGATTCGGCCCACCCCTTTTACAAACGCCGCCTGGCGGAGACAATGCACGCCGTGCTGCATGGGGCGCGAGCGGGAAAACAACTTACCGACAAAGATGATCAGCGCCTGCGCGAGGAATGGAAACTTGATCCAACGCTCATGCGGCAACTGGATGCGGAATATGGCCCCTTGGACTGGCGTCTGCCGGAAACCCAGGCGCTTTACTGGGCCTGGCGCGGCCGGACCATGGCCGCGCCGGGTTCAGCCGCGGCCCGGGCTTGCGACCAGATGATCTTCCAGTGCCTTTCAACGGCTTTCCGGCAAGGCCGGCTGGATTTTGACCCGGCGACGGACACGTATGTGACCACGCCTTACCTGGAGCTGCTGCCACAGGCAATAAAAAGCTACGAGGAAGCCATCCGCCGTCATGACGAGCCGCTCTTTCGCGCGGTCTACGCCAATTTTCTGGGCGAGGCGATCGTCATCCTGCATTGCTACGGCCGTGAGGCGTCCGCGCGCGCGCTTTATCAGCAGGCGCTCCGCCGTTATCCGCGTGAAGGCCAAGCCATGCGTTACGAGGATTTTATTAACGAAAGTTTTGCCTGGATGCGGAAGAACGCCGGCGAGCTCGCTCCGCCGGATGCAGTGGCCGTGGTGGAAGGCTTCCTGTTCCAGGCCAGGGGACGGAAGGCCTCAGGCAATCCGAAAGCGGCCGAAGAGTTCGAGGCCCACGCCCAGGCATTCTGGGATACTTACATGCGCGCGCGCGAAAGCGAAGATCATCGAGCGCGCACGGGCCTGAGCGCGCTGGAGACACTCCGGCAGCAGGCCGAACGCCGCGCCCAGACGGAAACAAACAGCCCGGCCGTTGAGCTTTCGCCTTAAGCCTCAGAACGTGTGAAAAATTGCGGACTAATGGAGGGTCGGGTTCCACCCCGACCCTTGCGGACGACGTTGAAGTCGTCCCTCCATTGGTGGAATCAAGCCGTCCCGACCAGAATGGGACGGGATGGAGGGTCGGGTTCCACCCCGACCGTCTGGATTCAATTTTTTCACAGCTTCTCAGGTGGGCGGGACTGGCGAATATATATGGCGGCTTAAATAATGCAGCATAATCTCTTGGTAGGGACGGCTCGCCGAGCCGTCCGCGGCGCTTTCGGCGAAAGCGCCCTACCACACACAATGCTGTAACATTATTGTCGCCATGTATAGCGGCTAAACTCGTAGCCGGTGTCCTGGAAAACGATTTGAACCTGGCTGGGTTCGCCTTTAACGGCAAAAGCCGCAAGGGGATTCTCGCCCGCGGGCGCCCTGATCAGGCAAAACGGGTGAGCGAGCGCCGCCGGTAAAACGGGAGCCAGGTCGTTCAGATTCTGCACCTGGCGCAAGAGACGCATAGAGCGATACTCGTCGCGCCGTTGGGCGCTCATCAGGTCCGCCCGCACGAAAACGCCCGCGGCCGCCGCAGGCCGGGCTTGCGCCGCTAACTTGCGCGCTTCTTCAAGGAGCTTGCCCAACTCGGCCGGAACCAGGCTGGTTGTTCCCTCCCAGATATATTCCGCACCGGGCGCCTGGCGGAGGACAACACGCGTGTGGCTTGAGCCGGCTTGCGAGGGAGGTTGATTCTCGTCGGCCGGGGCTGGCGCGGTCGGCAGCGCCTTCAGCGAAAGCGCGGCCAAAGTCTTAAAGCAAGGCTCAACGCTCAGCGACGATTCTGCGAACGCGGTAATTTTATCATCCGCGCAGGCGTAGCGTTGGACTTTCCCGCGGTCGTTGAGGTAAATGACTTGAGCCTGAGCCGTGCGATCGGCGCTGGTGAAAGCCGGGCGTTCTTCGATAAAGATGAATGCGCTCGCCTGGCCCTGAGGCAGAGCGCTTGTACTCCCGCTCGCCAAGCCGATTAAGGCTGAGAGGATGACAATTAGACCGGGCAGCATGGCGGGTTCCTTTCTCGGCGCCAACGCAGGCAAATGCCCACACTCCAGAATTACAGCCACAGGCGGGTCCGCCTATGGTGGAACCGCCGCCGGGACGCCCCGCCTGCAGCGCTATGCGCAGCATTGCGGGCAGGTTGCCGCGCCGCAGGCGCGGTCGGCGGCCACCTAAGTAACCGTCAATAAATAACCTGATCAAGTTGGCGGTAGTGCCACGACCGTTACCGGACGCCCCAACAGAGTGGGGCGGCTACAGGAAGAGCGCATCCTGTTGTAGCCACGGCACTCTGTTGCCGTGTCCGAATAGGCTCTTGTACATGTTATTTATGGACGCGCCCTAAGCGCTCCCCAAAATAATGAAACCGGAGCGTCAACGCTCCGGTTTCATTAGCCGCCTGGAAGCCTGCCACTGTTACGGCGCAATTGTCAACACTGCGCCGTCATACACAATGGTATTGAAGCTCAGTAGCCCGTCCACAGTCCAATCCAACCCGAAGTAGAAGTGATACACTCCCTCAGGCAGACCGTTATAGAGAAACACCGTGTAGGGCGTGTCAATATCGAAGATCCCGCCCTGATAAACCGGGTGGATATCGCTAACCCCGAAGGCTTGCGTCCAGACACCGGCGCTGTTCAGGTAATACAAGAGCCCAAGGCTGTCGGCATAGGCCACGGTTCGGGCATTATTGACCCGGATGGCCGGTCCGAAGATCGGCCAGCCCTGGTCCGAGGAACTGAAGGCGCTGTCGCCGACGAAGTTCCTGGCCTTGACCCAGTAATAGTAGCGAGTTTCGACGTCCACGCTGGAATCCATATAGTTAGTGTACGTCCGGTCAATCTCGCCGATCTTCGTGGCGCTGGCGCTGGAGTCCTCAGTGCTGCGCCAGATTTCATAGAGCGAAGCGTTCTGGTTGTACACATCCTCTGCTTTCCAGTTGACGTCCACGTAGCCAAGGTAAGCGCCATCGCTGGCGGTTACGTTGGCGGGTGTCAACGGAACGATAGCATAGTACTCGGGTTCCATTGTAACTTGCAGCGAGGCCGAACGGCTGAAAGGCTCGCCCACCGCGCTATCCGGCGTAATGGGAACATTGCCATCCGAGTCCACGGCCGGCAGGGTATCGCTCCAGGTATAAGTGGCCGTGCCCGCGCTGTTATCGGCCTCGACCACAATGGTATGCAGTCCGTTGCTGGCCAGGTATATGCCGGAATAAGTGCCGTCATTATTGGTATTGGACAGCGCCAAGTAGGTCGTATTGCTGTTGGGGTCGGTAATGACCGCCCTGACCACGGCGCCTTTGATGGAAGGCCCGCGCTGCAGGCGCGCGATAATACTAATGGGGTCAGGGTAAGTTACCGTATTGCCGGCCACGGACACGGCCGTCAAATAATACGAGAACCCGGTTACGCCGGCGATGACGGAATAGCGCAGAGTGGCGCCGGTCGTTACGCTGCCGGCAATGGCCCACTGGCCGGTCGCGGGCGAATCAATCGAATAGGACAAGAGCCGTTCCGAGCCGCTCGCATTGGTGGAACTGGGCGGATAGGCCGTTCCATTCGGAGCGTTGACCGTCAGCGTGGCCGTGTTGTTGGTGGTGTAGCTCACCGAGATATTCAGGTCGGCAATCGTTGAATCCACCTGGAAGGGAATGCTGACCGAAGTAGTCAGCGACTCGTTAAGCGCTGTGGCCGAGGCTAAGTAAAATCCATCCAGTATAGTGGCATTGGCCTGAATCGAGGCGAGCGCATTGTTAAAGGCGGCCGCAATGGCGCCCAGCGATACCGGCGAATAATAGTATGTTCCGCCGGTCATGTCGGCCATGGTAATCAGTCGGGAATCAATGTCGTCCGCCGGGCCATAGCCAAAGGTCATGATCGGGATTTGGGCGGTCTGATACGCGGCGGCCGCAGTCAAGGGATCAGCCCCCGTGTTGGACTGACCGTCGCTTAATAGAAAAGCCACGCGTGTGAAGTTAGTGTGGCCGAAGGCCACGATCTGGCTCAAGCCTTCCAAAGCGGCATCGCCAATAGCCGTAGCGCCGCCAGTGGCCAGAGCGGCAATGGCGTTCTTGATCGTCGTGCGCTGGACGGCGCTGGTTATGGTTATAATCGGCGAGGTTGTGTAAACAGAATCGTCAAAGGTAATCACGCCCACGGCCGAGTTGGTGGGGACCTGGTCCACCAGGAGCTGGGCGGCGACTTTGGCATTTTCGAATTTGCCCGCTTCGTAACCCATGCTGCCCGAGATATCCAGAATGATTTCCATGACGATGTTGGAGCCCATCCAGATGATATTGAGGTTGTCGCGCGAAGGCAGATCGGCGACGGCTGTGCCGCTGTTTAACGTGATCCCGGGCGGATTGGTGCCGGTGGGCGAAACGCCGGCCAACTCCGGGTAATACATCCGCGCTCCGCGGTTGGTGCGCAACCACTGGCGCCGCGCGGTATCCAGCGGGTCATTGGATGGCGAACGGCTCAATGTCGGCCAGGCGCCGTCGTTGTAATGCTGATACTGGGCCGTTGTGTTCCGGCATTCGTAAGGAGCATAGGTCACGGAGTTGGTGTTGTAGGCGATGGAATGGTTGAGCCAACTGTAGACGCGACCGGCAGCGGCCCATTGATTGTTCATGATGCAGGGCTGCGTTTTCTCATTGGCCGGCAGGGTTACCCAACCAGCGTTCCAACGGCAATATTCATCCAGCACGCCATATAAGTAATGCTGGTTCATGTACCAAGCCGAAGGCCCGCCCGCCTGCTGCCAGATCACGTCCGCGTCCGGCCGCGAAGCGTTCCGGTAAATGCGCACGTTGCGGAAAGAGTGCGCGCCTTCCGTCGCCTCGTAAAGGGCGTCCGCTGTATACTGGATAACTTTTTCATAGGCGTCCTGGGCCACGCTGGCCGGGTCGGCATCCTGGGTGTTGCCGTTATCGTCGCCCTGCGGGTTGTTATACAAGGAAATTACTATGTCAACGAGGCCGTTAGTCACGCTGGCCGAACTGACGCCGATGATGCGGCCGTCCGGCAGCAGCATAGTCTCCGTCCCGGCCGAAAGCGGCTGGGTCCGGCCATTGACGGTTCGAGCTGAATACCAGCGATTGGCCGCCTGCGCTTCGCCGAGCGCCCAGGCCAGCAATAAGCCCGCCGCGCCGGTCATCACCGCTTTGGCCAACAACCTGCTTACTTTCTGCTTGTTCATTCGATTTCCCCCTGTTTTGTTAAGGTTTTTCTGCGTACTGCCGTTACCTATTTCTAACGTGACCGCTACTCTACGCTTTCCGTCCTATGGCTGTCAACATATTTTTAATTTTATGAAACCCCGATATTCCGTTTGATCTGGCGACGGATAGCTTGGCAAGCGGACACGGCGGTCCTGGCCATTTCGCGGGTGGCGGATTCGCCCGGATAACGGAAGGTGATCGCAAAACTGGTGAGGTCGTTCAACTTGGGGCGCAATGCTTCCCAGAGTGGTTCCTGCGGCAGGATCAGGTCGAGCAGCGCTTCAAGGTCGTGGGTCTTAGGAAAGGAGATATTGGCCTCGACGAGACGGGCCTTGAGATATTTCTCCACGCATTGCTAGGCGTGGAAACAGGCCGCGTCAAAGTTCGGTTGCCGCCGCGCGCGTAGTTCGCGGCCAGCCGTGGCAAGGTCTGCCTCCGCTTTATCAACCCATTCTCGTGTGCCGGGCTTCATAGACTGATTTGCCCCGCTGGATGATTTCCTTGATGAAAAAGTCGCCCATGGCCAGCCGCTGCCGGATGGTTCCTGGATCCCGGACAATCAGATCCATTGGGAACCCGGCGCGGATTTTTTGCCTGATCCTGGCGGACTGGACGGCCGCGGGCCCGGTATGCGGAACGATGACCAGCAGGTCCACATCGGAATCTTCCGTGGGACGGCCGTAGGCATAGGAACCGAACAGGATGATGCGCCGGGGGTGGAATTGCTTCACCACCTGTTCAACGAAGACCTTGATATCTTTTCGACTTACCATGGAAAAAACCTATTTAATTCTACTCGGTTTGTCAAGTTGCGTCTTCAGAAATCCGTACGTAGGGCCTCAGCTTGCCTGCCACGCGCTCCGCATGGCGTCGCGTCATTTCACCCCTTCCCGCATCAGATCATTCAACATCCGCAGCACGACCCGGCCCACGATCCCCAGGCTTTCGGCGCTGAGCTTGTCGAGGGTATCCTGCGCAGTGTGCCAATAGTCGTTCTTTCCCGGGGCCGAGCCGAACTCAAAATCTATCAGGTCAATGGCCGGCAGGCCCGCTGCCAGAAACGGCGCATGATCGTCCACCATGCCGCCGGCCGCGAGCGCAAACTTATCGCGGACTTTTTCTTCCTCCGCCGCGCGGAATGCGCGGGCTACCAGGTCCGTCGTGCTGTTGCGCGGAATGGTGACGGTTAAATCCTTGTCGCCCACCATGTCGAGAATAATCACGGCGCGGAACTGCTCAGCTTTCCGGTTGAGCAAGATGGCGCGCGCCGCCTGGGAGCTGCCGTGCAAGCCGTCGTTGGCGCTATAACTGCGCCGGCATTCCTCGCCGTCAAAAAATGCGATGCCGATATTAACGGGCAACGGCCCGGCCGCCTGCAGCACCCGGGAGAGCTCCAGGAGCAACCCTGAGCTGGAGGCCGAATCGTTGGCGCCTTGGAACCCGGGACCAACACCTGATTTCGTGTCGAAGTGCGAGCCCAGAAAAATCCAGGAGGCTTTGCCCGCCTGAGCGCCCGCGGCGGGAATAACGCCCATGACATTCCAGAAAGTTGCCGGGCCATCGGGAGTATCGTCGCTGAAGGCCTCCAAGGATGCTTGGATACCCATAGCCTGCAGGCGCTTGAGCAGATGGCCGGCCGCCTGGCGCGCGCCAGGCGTGCCGGCCTCACGCGGCGAAAATGCAGTAAGCGCGCGCGCTTCCGCGAGGGCATTACTGGCATTGAGGGTCTGTGGTGAGATAGCTGAAAATGTGGGGCTTGATGAAGGTCGGCAACCCGCCAGCCAGAAAAGGCCGCTCAGCGTCAGGGAGAGGCGGAAAATATCCGCTGATGAGATTAGTTTCATTGTAGGCCGCCATAATGTGGCGGTGGTTTTTTGCCCGCATGCCTGAGCGCATGCTATGCGGGCCTACAGGTCGGCAACTGGGCAAAAGAATTTGAATGAGCTCAATTTCGGTACCTTGAACACCCGGTACCGTCATAAATAACAAGAAAATTGTAGGAGCGCCACCCCGCCTGCCCGCAATGCTGCGCATAGCGCTGCAGGCGGGCTGGCGCGATAAGATCGCCCCGCGCTGCGCGGGGCTCCTACAT
>JACPGN010000251.1 GCA_016182435.1 Lentisphaerota bacterium
GCCAGATCGTTAAATCCGGCGTGGGTAAAACCGCTGGGCAGCGGATCAAAACCCTTCTGCACCTTTTCCTGGCCGGTGGCGGTCAGGGTCGCCAGGGTCCGGCCGTGAAACGAATTTTTCATGGTAATGATTTCAAAGCGATTCTTTTCATGGCCCCAGAGCCGCGCTAATTTAATCAGGGTCTCGTTGGCCTCGGCGCCGGAATTGCAGAAGAAACATTTGCCGCCCAGCGCCAGGCCGGAGAGCTTCTCAGCCAGGTGTCCCTGGTTGGGAGTGTAATACAGGTTGGAGACGTGCATCAGCTCGCCGGATTGCTGACGGACGGCCGCCACCACGGCCGGATGACTGTGGCCCACGTTCAACACGGAGATGCCCGCCAGGAAATCGAGGTAGACCTTGCCGTCAATGTCCCAGAGTTTGGCGCCCTTGCCTTTGACAAATACGATCGGACGGCGGGCATACGTGGGGATGACCCATTTATCAAACTGCGTGATGACTTCAGTCCTTTTACTCATCTTGAATAATCTCCGTTCCGATGCCTTGATCAGTGAATATTTCCAGCAACAATGAATGCGGGATGTGCCCGTCAACAATATGCGCCTTGCGCACGCCGGCAGCCAGGGCGTCGAGGGCGCCCTGGATTTTGGGCAACATGCCCTCGGCAATTACTCCGTCGCGGATCAAGGCCGCCACGTCGCTGCGCTTCAACGTGGAAATGACCGAGTCCGGGTTCCGCGGGTCGCGCAGCAGTCCCGGCACGTCCGAAAGGAAAACCAATTTGCGCGCCCGCACGGCCTTGGCAATGGCGGCGGCCGATTCATCGGCGTTAATGTTATAGACCGCTCCATCCGTCCCGCGCGCCAGGGGCGTGATTACGGGGATCATGTCGGCCTCCAGGCAGGCCGTAATCGGCGCGGGGTTGGCCCCCGTGATTTTGCCCACAAACCCGATATCCACCGGCTGATTGGTGGTTTTGTCCCGGGCCGTTTTTTTTTCGGCGCGTAAGATGCTGGGGCCCTGGAGACCGGTAGCCCGCGCGCCGCGCGCGATCAGCGTCTCCACGATCTCGACATTGACCTCGTGGTTCAGCACTTCTTCGACCAGTTGCATGGCGGCCTTATCCGTGACCCGCAAGCCGTTGACAAAGCTTGGTTTCAGGCCCGCGGCGGCCATGCGCCGCGAAATGGCTTTGCCGCCGCCATGCACGACGACCGGCCGCAAGCCCACGCATTCCAGGAAGGCCGTATCGGTCAGAATGCCGTCGTGGCAAGCCTTGTCCTCCATGGCGCTGCCGCCGAACTTGATGACCACCGTTTCGCCCCGAAAGGCCTGGATATACGGCATGGCCTCAATCAGCACGTCGGCTTTTTCGATAATTTTTTGCATTGGCCAAAAAGTTAGAACCTTGCTGTATAGGGAATTTTAATTCTAGGAATTTCAAAGTTTGGACTGGATTCCCGCTTGCGCGGGAATGACAGAGTGGCGACGCATAATTGTCATTCCCGATCTAATCGGGAATCCAGAAAAGTTGCCGCTTCTGCGGCCTAATTCCCTTCTTTCCTCAGGTCATATAGGCGGCGTTAATACGCACGTACTCCAAGCTGCAATCGCAAGTAGTCATGGTATAGGTTGCGGAACCTGAGTGCAAATCTATCTCGAGGGCGAATTCCGGCTTGGCCAAAATTGCCTGCAACTTTTCCTTCGGCACTCCGGCGGCCTGGCCGCCGCGGTAGGCTATCTGGCCGTCGTAGGCAATGTCAAGGAGTTCCGGATTCACTTTCGCGCCGGCGTAGCCTACGGCGCAAATCACGCGGCCGAAGTTAGGATCGGCGCCGAACCAGGAGGTTTTTACCAGGAGCGAATTGGCCACGGCGCGCGCAACTTTTTCCGCCGCGCGCGGGGAAGGCGCATGGCGGACGGTTACCGTGACCAGCTTGGTGGCGCCTTCGCCGTCCTTGACAATCTGGCGCGAGAGCTCGCTGGTCAGCGCGCTGACCGCGCCGCAAAAAACCTTCCAGCGCGGATGCGTGAAAGCTAAAGGCGCGTTTTGAGCGGCGCCGTTGGCCAGGAACAGCACGGTGTCATTGGTGCTCCGATCGCCGTCCACCGAGATGCGGTTAAAACTTTTGTTGACCGCTTTGGCCAGGCAAGTCTGTAGAGCTGGCCCATCCACGGCGGCGTCCGTGGTTAAAAAAGCGAGCAGGGTCGCCATATTCGGGTGGATCATGCCGGCGCCCTTGGCCATGCCGCCGATGGTTATGTTGCGGCCATCAATTTCCAGTTTGACGGCGGTCTGCTTGGGTTTGGTATCGGTGGTCAGAATGGCCGTAGCGGCGTCGTTGCCGCCATCCGGCGAAAGCTCGGCGACGGCCAGGCGAATGCCCGCCTCGATTTTGTCCATTGGTAGCGGCAAGCCAATGGTGCCGGTGGAACACACAAAAACTTGGGATTCCTCCACAGAGAGCAACTCGGCCGTCAGGCGGCCCATGGCGCGCGCGTCGCGCAGGCCGTTGGCGCCGGTGCAGGCGTTGGCGTTGCCGCTGTTGATGATGATGGCGCGCGCGTGTTGCCGGGAGAGCAGTTCGCGGCAAAGCTGGACCGGCGCGGCCTGCACGCGGTTCGTGGTGAATACGCCGGCTATTGTGGAGGGGGTATCGGCGACCAGGAGGGCCATGTCCCGCCTGGTTTTTTTTATTCCGGCGGCTGCGCCGGCGGCGCGAAAGCCGCGCGGGGAGGTAACGCCGCCCGCGGTCATGGTGAATCCCAGGCTCATGATGGCGGTTTACCGTTTGGAGAACTGGAAGCGTTTGCGGGCGCCGGGCCGGCCGGCTTTCTTGCGCTCCTTCATCCGGGCGTCGCGCGTAAGAAAGCCGCTGTTCTTCAAGACGTCGCGGAGCGAGTTGTCCGCCAGCACCAGGGCCCGGGCCAGTGCATGGCGCAAGGCGCCGGATTGGCCGACGAAGCCGCCGCCACTGGCTTGGGCCAGGATATCAAACTTTTGATCGGTATTAGTCAGCTTCAATGGCTGCCTCACGTAGTTGCGGATGGACAGCAAAGGGAAATAGTCCTTAAAGTCGCGTCCATTCACCAGCAGTTTGCCGGTCCCTGGGGTCAGTTGCACGGCGGCGACCGCATTTTTCCGCCGGCCGGTAGCGCGAATAACTTCAGTAGTCACAGCCACGTTGACTTCTCCTTTTTCTTGTTAAGCTAAGGGCTCGGGGTTCTGGCCGGCATGGGGATGCGCATTGCCTGCATACACTTTCAGCCGTTTAAAGGCCACGCGCATGAGCCTGTTCCTGGGCAACATCCGCTTGACGGCGTCATAAATCATGCGCTCCGGATGACGCGCGCGCACGACGGCGGCCTTGAGTTCCTTGCGGCCGCCGCGGTAGCCTGAATAACTGATATAAAGTTTTTGATCGTCCTTCTTGCCGGTCAGCTTGACGAGCTCCGCGTTGATCACCACGACAAAGTCGCCGGTATCCACGTGCGGGGTATAGGTTGGTTTGTGCTTGCCGCGCAGGCGATCGGCGATTTTTACGGCCAGCCGCCCCAGGACCTGTCCCGTGGCATCCACCAGATGCCAATTGTGCCGAATATCTTCCGCGCGTGGTATCGTCGTTTGCATATTCCGAACCGCTTTCCGGGTAAAGGAGACAAAAGGATAGGGCAGCCCCCGGGGGATTGTCAATCCCCAAAAAAGCGTTTATTTAAAAAACGTTCGGCGAAAAACATTGTGCTTTAGGCAGTCTTCCGCTATAAGTTTTTTCAGCGGCGATTTTAATTCAGACGCCTGGATGCAGGCTGATGCCGGGAAGAATGTTGGCGGTGATTCCTTCAAGGATTAACGTTTGGGGCATAGTTGGGGCTTTTGCCCTGGCGCTGCTGGCCGGGTGTTCGGCGCCGGTACGGGAGCTGGACGCCCTGGAATTCAGTTATCCGGCCATCCGCAAGGCGCGCGCCAAACTGCGCGAAGGCGATCAACCGGCCGCCTTGGAACTCTTTAAAAAGGCCATTGACGAAAAACCGGCTCTGGCCCAAGCCCATCTGGAAGCCGCGCAGTTGTATGACAATTTCGCGCGCAACTACCTGCGCGCCATTTATCATTATGAGCGCTACCTGGAGTTGCGGCCGCGGACCGAAAAACAGGAGATGATCGAAGGCTTTATTCGCAAGGCCAGGATAGCGTATGTCGCCGCCATAGCCGACCAGGCTCCCGGCCTGGACAAAAAAATAACGATCCTGCAGGAGGAAAACGATCGGCTTAAAGTGAGTTTACGGCAAGTTCGCGCGAATCTGGCCCAGCAGATTGCCGCAACACCGCTGGAGCGCCCGGTCCCAACGGCCGATAACCCACCGGTTGTTAAACCGGCGTTGGGCCCAATGTTGACCGCCGAGCCAGCTCCCGCGGATAAGCCGACCGCCACGCATTACGCGGTCCAGCGCGGCGATACGCTTTCGGCGGTGGCCGGTCGGTTCTATCAGGACCCGCGCAAGTGGAAATTGATTTACGATGCCAACCAGGATGTCCTGCATGGGTCGCAACACTTGAAACCCGGCCAGGTTCTGGTTGTCCCGCCTTAAATAGAAATTTGATTCCCGTCGCCGCTTGACTATGGGGCAAAATCCACTAAATTATGCATAGCTGAACAATCAGTCAAAATGTCTGAAAAACCGGAAAAACAAGAAGGATAACCACGCGCAGCCACGCCGAGAGCGTGGCAAGCGCGTTTATCCCGCGCCGTGCGGGATGGCAAGCCACGGACTCGTCCCGCGCTTCGCGGGATGGCACGGCCTGCCCGAGCGTCGGCCAGGGATAACACTGATTGTTGTGACGGTCGCCAGGCGACCGTCAACGGCCTGACTGTCCGTGAAATCCGTGTAATCAGTGGTAAATTTTTGGTTGTGGGCAAAGCCCACGTTGGAACAGAAAAAAGACGAAGGAAGCAGACAATCATCACGGGAGGATCTGTATGAGCGACAAGGATTTTATTGATGACGATCTGATTCAGCGCCGCGACGCGGTGCGGCAGGTAAAAATGGGGCCGGCCAAGGGTCTGGCGGCAAGTGACGCCCCGCGCGCGGAATCGGGGAGCGGCGGAGACTTGAACCTGACGCCGCTGACCAGGCGCAAGGAGGAAATCAGCTCTCAGGTGGCTACCAAGCTGGAGGAGCTTGAACTACTGCGCTCCAGGCAGGAGACCCTCGAACGCGAAAAAAGCTCCCTGGAGAACCTGCGCAACAACCAGGAAAAGTATGATACCGGCAAACGCGAGATGATTGCCCACCTGGAGCAAAGCCTCATCGCGCTCGAGCGCGAGGAGGTTGCGCTGAATCAGCGTATGGAGCTGCTGGCGGAAACGGAACGGCGCTTCAAGGAAATGTTGGGTGACATGCGCGGATTTAACGAGGAGCAATGGGCCGC
>JACPGN010000057.1 GCA_016182435.1 Lentisphaerota bacterium
TCTCCTGCCTATCCGTGGAGATATCGAAGACCGTCTCGCCCAGCTTGATGCCGGGGCCTATGATCTGGCGCTGATGGCCGGCGCGGCCCTGCGGCGGCTCGGCTTGGACGACCGGATTGCCGAGTGGATTCCATTGGCAGACCTGCTTCCGCCGGAAGGGCAGGGCGTCCTGGCGCTGACCTTCCGGGCCGGCGACCCTTTTTTTCTGCGCTTGCGCAGCCTGTTCGTGAAGGCCGTGGCCTTTGTCGGCGCCGGAACAGGCGATGCGGCGGCGTGCACGCTCGCCGGGCTCAGCGCCATGCGCCGCTGCGAAGTGTGCCTCCACGATTCATTGCTGGATTCAGCGTTGCTGGAGGCGCTGCCCAATGGCGCGCGACGCTTTGATGTGGGCAAACGCTGCGGACAACATGCCTTAAGCCAATCCGAAATCAGCGCCCTGATTGCAACGGAAACGCGCAAGGGCTATTCCGTTGTCCGGCTCAAGGGTGGGGACCCCGGCTTGTTCGGCCGGTTAGCCGAAGAAATTGAAGAGCTCGATCGTCTGCATTTGCCTTACCGGGTTATCCCCGGCGTAAGCAGTCTCAATGCCGCAACCACCGGAACGGGAATGCTGCTGACCCGGCGCGGCCTCTCGCGCGGGTTCTGTGTCTTGACACCGCGGCAGCAGGGGGGAACTTTCGGGCCGGTAACGGGCCAGGAGCGCGCCAGGCTGCCGGTGGTTTTTTTCATGGCTGCCGGTGTGGTCAAGGAAGTCGCGCAGCAGTTGATCGGCGATGGCACGCCGCAGAATTGTCCGGCCGCCATGGTGTTCAATGCCGGGAGCGATGATGAAACTGTTATCCGCGCTGAAATCGGCCGACTGGCCGCGGCGCTGGCTGGCCGCCAGGATGATCTGCCGGGGGTGCTTATCGTTGGCGAGGTAACCGCTTTTGGTTTCCGGAAGGAAGCCGGCGCTTTTGCCGGCCGGCGTATTCTCCTGACCTGCAGCCGGGATCTTCAGGACAAGGCCGCCGACCAAGTCCATGACCTTGGCGGTGTGCCGGTCCGGCGTCCCCTGATCCGGCTCACGCCCAATCCGGAAGCGCTTGAATGTGTCCGCCATATTGGACAATATGACTGGGTTGTCCTGACTTCGCCCGCGGCGGTTCGCTGTTTCAATGAGATAATGGAGCAATTGGGAACCGATGCGCGCGCGATCCCCAAACTCATGGCCGGCGGACCGGGCACGTCCGGGGAAATGCGGAAGTTCCGGCTCATGCCTGAGGCGGAACCGCCCGAGAATTTCGGCGCCGGCGGGCTGCGCCAGACGGCCGGGGATCTGATTAAGCGGGGCGATAAGGTCTTGCGCTTGAGGTCCGACAAGGCCGGCGGCGAGCTGGCCGAGGCCTTGAGCCGGATGGGCGGCGTGGTGGACGATTGCATCTTGTATCGGAACGAGGCTGTGACGTATGATGCGCTGCCGGAGTTCGATGCGGCATTTTTTGCCAGCGGCTCGGCGGTGGAGGCCTTTGATGAGCTGTGGGGCAAGGAGGCGCTCAAAGGCAAGACCATTCTGGCCATTGGCCAGCCGACCGTGGCGGTCCTGAAAGCGCATGGTCTTTCCGCGGACGTGATCGGTCCGGAACCGACCGTTGAAGCCAGCCTGGCGACGCTCGCCGGAAGGTATGTGCGTCAGGCCTTGGGAGACCTTTTATGAACGTATTTCCCGAAGTCCGCCTGCGCCGGTTGCGGCGCACGAGGGCCTTGCGTCGGATGTTCGATGCGCCTTTGCCCGGCCCGGAGAAGTTCATCTGGCCGGTGTTTGTCGTGGAAGGAAATCGCCGCCGGGAACCGATTGAGGCCATGCCCGGGCAAAGCCGCCTGAGCGTGGATCTGCTCAAGGCCGAGCTTGACCGGGTCGTGCGCATGGGCATCGGCGGCATTCTGGTCTTCGGTGTTACGGAAGAAAAGGATAAGGACGCTACCGGCGAGGCCGCTTACCATGAGAACGGCGTGGTGCAACAAGCGCTGCGCGCGCTGCGGCCGGCCTTTCCGGACCTGGTGATTTTTACCGACGTTTGTCTCTGCGCCTATACGCGGCATGGTCATTGCGGGCCTTTGACGGCGTCCGGCGACGTGGATAATGACCAGGCCAATACGATCCTGGCGAAGGTCGCTCTCTCGCATGCATGAGCTATTCCTCGAAGTTCGCTTCGGCGCTTTACGGGCCCTTCCGCGAGGCGGAGAAATCGGCGCCGCAGAGCGGCGACCGGCGCGGCTACCAGGCACCCTACCGCGACTTGCGCCAAGCGCTCCGCGAATCGCTCCTGGATGAAGCCGAAGGCGCCGATATTCTCATGGTTAAGCCCGCGCTCTTCTACTTGGATATTATCACGCGCCTGCGCTCCGCCAGCCACCTGCCCATTGCCGCTTACCATGTCAGCGGAGAGTATGCCATGCTCATTGCCTCCGCCGAGCGGGGTTGGGGCGACCTGCGTGAAATGGCGCGGGAAGCCACGGCGGCGATTATGCGCGCCGGCGCCGATCTCATCATTTCCTACTGGGCCAACCGCTACGACGAAATCTTCAAGGAGCTTTGAGCGGGGTATGGATTCCCAAGCGTGGTTTGAGCGGGCGTGCCGGGTGATTCCGGGCGGGGTGAATAGTCCCGTCCGGGCCTTCAAATCGGTAGGCGGCCATCCCGTGTATATCGCCGGCGGCCAGGGCGCGCGGATGACCACGGTGGAAGGACGCGAACTGACCGATTTCTGCGGCTCATGGGGACCGCTCATCCTGGGCCATGCCCGGCAGGAAGTCATTGAGGCCGTCTGCCAGGCCGCGCGCCAGGGGACCAGTTTCGGCGCCAATACGCCCCGGGAGGTGGAATTCGCCGAATGCCTGTGTGAAATGGTTCCTTATTTGGAGATGGTTCGCTTAGTCAGTTCCGGCACGGAAGCGGTTATGACCGCAGTGCGCTTGGCGCGCGGCTTTACCGGGCGGAACAAAATCATCAAGTTTGACGGCTGCTACCACGGCCATACGGATGCCATGCTGGTCGCCGCCGGCAGCGGTCTGCTAACGGGCGGGATTACCTCATCGGCCGGCGTGCAGTCGGCGGTGGCGGCCGATACCATCGTATTAGCCTATAATGATCTTAGCGCCGTGCGCGAAATTGCCGGCCGCTTGGGCAAGGACTTGGCGGCAATTATTGTCGAGCCAGTGGCGGCGAATATGGGGCTGGTCCTCCCGGCGCCGGGCTTTTTGCAGGGATTGCGCGAAGTCGCCAGCCGGAGCGGCGCGCTATTGGTTTTCGACGAAGTTATCACCGGGTTCCGCTTCGGGGCTACGACCTATGGCGCTCTGTGCGGGGTCACGCCGGACTTGACCTGCCTGGGCAAGATTATTGGCGGCGGTTTGCCGATCGGCGCCGTGGGCGGACGCAAAAAAATCATGGAGCTGCTGGCGCCGCTGGGTCCGGTTTATCAAGCCGGCACGCTGAGCGGCAACCCAGTGGCGGTCGCCGCCGGACAGGCCACGCTGCGGCTCTTGAAGAAAGAGAATCCTTATCCCGCTTTGGAACGGCTGGGGACCGAGCTTGCCGACGGCCTGAATGCAGCGGCCCGCGAGAAGGCTATGTCGCTGCAATGTATCCGCCTCGGCGGGGTCTTCACGCCTTTCTTCTGCTCCGCCGTGCCCACCGATCTGAGCGGCGTCAAGCAGTGTGATACAAAACAGTATGCCGCCTTCTTTCGCGGGATGCTGGCGCGCGGCTTTTATCTGGCGCCGTCCCAGTTCGAGGTCGGCTTCATCTCGGCGGCGCATAGCGATGCTGATATTGAAGGCTATCTGGCAGCGGCTGATGAAACGCTGGGCGAAATGAGTTCGTGCCACAAAAGTGCCACAAAAGCAGTTGACAATGCAAAATAACCTGTTATATGGCATGGCATGTATATCAAAAGGATAGCCGAAGCTGCTCTTATAAAATTGCTGGCTGGAAATAAGGTCGGAATCGTGCTTGAGGTCGAACTCTTCACTGCCGGCAATCCTTTTGTTGGTCACCAGGCCCTCGGCGCCGGGCAGTCGGGAATCGGGAATTGACCGGCAAGGCCGCGGTCTTAAAGGGGCGCCGACGCCCTTAATTTTTTTATATTTTTATCTTGACAATGATTATCATTTTCAGATAGGCTCTCCGGCGAATGGGCAAAATCCGCCCCGGGGTTTGACCGTCCCAGCGGGAGAAAAGGCCCGGGAAAGGAGGCATAAAAGCAGGCATTCAGCCGAGGGGTCGGGAAGGCAGAACACGAGGTTTTCACTAAAAATGGAGGTAAAAAGCATGAACGCGAAGCGGATTGCGACCATGATTCTTTGGGTCGGCCTGGCGGCCGGCGGTTATGCCGATCACCGCAGCTATGTCTGGACCTACGAGTACCTGACCATGCCGGCGGGAACCGCGGAGGTGGAGTATTATTTTACGGCGAAAGTGCCCGATAGCAGCGTGAGCAAGGCCAGCACCTGGGAACATTGGGGCGAGCTCGAATATGGGCTTACCGATAATTGGGACTTGAGCCTCTACCAGACCTGGAAACAGAGCTTCAGCACCAACGCCAGCAGCTTCAAATATGAAGGCTTCAAGCTCCGCACGCGTTACAAGCTGTTCAAGAGCGGCGCGTTCCTGGTGGACCCCGTGCTTTACCTTGAATACATCCGCAAGGCCGGCCTGGAGCAGGCCAATGTGCTCGAGGGCAAGTTGATCGTGGCCAGGGATATCGGCAAGGTCAACCTGGCCTACAATGCGATTGTAAAGAGCGAGCTGGAGAGCGGCGGCGAAACCGAACACGAATACGCCGCCGGAATGAATTACGATCTTCCGGCGGGCCTGAGCGTCGGACTCGAATCCAAAGGGAATTATACGGAAAATAAATATGCGCTGGGTCCGACTGTATCCGTGGAAACCGGCCCGTTCTGGGTTACCGCCGGCGCGGTTTTGGGCCTGAATGAGCGCACCGAGGATGTGCAGGCCCGCATGCTGGCGGGCTTTGGGTTCTAACGGGGTCGGTGTGTTAATCAGCAATCCGGCGGAGACCCCGCTGTGGGATGGGCAGGTAGGGATCGCTCGCCGAGCAAGTCCGTCAAGCGTTTTGCCTTTTGTCGGTCATTCCCGCGCAGGCGGGAATCCAGAATAGACTTGATTTGTTCTGATCCTGGATTCCCGATTAGATCGGGAATGACAAACGCAGCGCTCTCGCCGCATGGTACTGAACGACGACCGTGCCAACAAGTCGGGAAGCCGAATTCGACCCACGGACCCACGGTAGCATCTGCCTTCGCTAAGAAGCTACGGCAGATCAATTGCTATAGAGGAGAGCATAAGTAATGCAACTCCCAATTGCAATCGCGGTCCTGGTAATGCTGGCGGCGCGTGCCTTAAGCCAGGAGACTAACGCGCCGCCAGCGGCGGCAGCCGACCGCAAGCCGCAGACCACCTGCCCGGTGATGGAAGGCAAGCGGATCGAGAAGATTTTTTACGTGGACTATGAGGGCTATCGCATTTACTTGTGCTGCAAACCCTGTGTAAAAGCGGCCAGGAAGAACCCGGAAAAGTACCTGAAAATATTGCAAGCGCAGGGTGTGACCCTGGAAAAAGCGCCGGAAAATACTGGAACCACTAAACGGTAGAAAAAAGAATGCAGAGCAAACTACCGCTCCCGTAGATAGTCATCCACCGAAAAACCGGCATCCTTCAAAATACGGATAGCCAAACCGCGTCCCATATCGCAACCTGTGTGCACTGGCACTGTGACCATGACCTTTCTATCAGAGTGATATAATGTCAGATGACTTCCTGACTGATGTTCTTCCGCAAAGCCCTGCGTTTTCAGAAAGCGGATCAATTCACGGGCTGTAACCTGCGGCATGCGCCCCATTAGCCCACCCCGATGGAAAGCTCTTCGACGTGCACAATCTGTTCTTTCTGCGGAATGGCCAGTGACCGTTCCCGCAAGGCCGCCACGTGCTGTTGAATGGCAGAGCGGATGTTGCGGCGGGCGGATTCAATGGTTTTGCCGTTGCTGAAGCAGCCCGGCAAGGAGGGGCTATAAGCGCTGTACCCATTGCCGTCTGCTTCCTTCTCGATCACGATTTCAAAGTTAAAAAATTTCATACGCCGGATCCTCAATGGCAATTATGACCTGCATTTCTTTGATAGAATAAGCCTTCCCGCGAAACGATACAAGTGTTTTCTATTGGGGAGTTTCGGAACATGTTCCGATCCGATCCCAAATGTTCTTGGGGACCACGATGCGTTCCACGAGAGAAACAGTAATGAGGAATTGCATAATCGGGTCGCGGGGAGTGATTGTCGCCCCAGAGGACTCGTGCTTCGTAGCGAAGGTTTACTTCGCAGAGTAACATCGGCCAAGGTGTAAACTCACTGCTCACACATTTATCCCGCTGTTAGCGGGACCACTGATCATCCCGCGTTGCGGAAATCTTCGGTTCGAAGCGCCTGCGCCGGCGCTTGCTACTGGACGATAAGCGTTCCGGTCATTTCCGGATGGCGGTCGGAGCACCAGACGGTGCACAGCCACGGGAAATGTCCGCGCTTATCGGGAGTGAAACTCACGGTTTCCACGTGGCCGGCCTTGATCTCGCGGATGGCCACGTTAAATTCCGGCAGGGCAAAGCCGTGGCTGACGGTTTCGATGTTGCGCACGAGGATGCGGACCGGCTGGCCCTGCAAGACCGTAATGCTGCGCGGATACCAGTTGCCGTGTTCGGGCGCGCGGGCGATCAGCTCGACGGTATAGAGCTGCGCGCGGCGGTGATGCTCGAAGGCCAGTATGCCGGCCACCGTGCCGGCGGAAGCCAGGATAACCAGCGCAATAGCCAACCACTCGCTCTTATTCATGGCTGAAAAGCCTCTAACCGACAAACAGTTTCAGAAAGAATACATGCGCCAGGACCAGGAAAATGACGATCGGTACCCAGCCACGCTTGGCCTGGTTCAGCGTAGGATAAGTCTGTTGCGCGAACTTGAACCCGAAATCGAGGGCAAAGGCCAGGCCAATCAGAATTATCAGGATCTGGAGATAAGGCATGCTGCCGGTCAGAAACGGGGTCCAGGGGAAGTTGGCGGTGCCGATCAGGTTCCAACCCCAGGCGAAAGGATCGGATAAAGCTGAAGGCGCCCCAGACGGCCAGGCCCACCGGGACCAGGCAATAGGAGAAATTGACAAAGACCTGTTTGAGGGGCACCTCTTTATTGCCGCTCAGTTTGCGCGAGAGCCAGGCGGCTGACAGCAGGGCCAGCGGAATGAGGGCAAAATCAATCAGCAGCGATTCCGCCACATAGGCCGCGTAACCGCCCGCGGTCTTGGCCGTGACCATGTCCTTAAGCGCGGCGGAAGGTCCCTGGAAGGCGGTAAAGAACAGCAGAAAAATGCCGATCATGGTCAGCGCTTTGAAAGCCTCATCGGTGCCGCGCCGGTGGTAGATGTCGTCGGTGCGGCGTCTCGGGGCCAGAAAATCCTGGCCAAAGGGCCTGAGAAAGAAATCCATATTGTCGTAAGGACAGGTCTTGAAGCACTCTAAGCACAACCCGCAGTAGGTATTGCGATTCATTTCAAAAGGCATTTCCATCCAGGGGCAGCCGTAGCCCTTTTCGTTGCCGATGAAACAGGTTTTCTGTTTATGGTTCTTGCAGACCTCCGGGTCGCGCGCGCGCACGGCAAACAGGGAAAAATTCGAATATAATCCCTGGAATCCGCTCACCGGGCAGACAAACAGACAGAACGAGCGTTTTTCAAAGATCAGGCCGATGATAACCGCCAGCAGGATTACAATGCCCAGCAGCAGAAAAGTAGCCAGCGGCTTGACCGTGAAAAACGCCGAGAACCAGGTCGCGATCCAGAACAGGATAACCAGCGGCCACAAGTTCCGCCATTTGTTCGGCCAGCGTTTGGCCAGGCCCCATGATTTTTGCCGGCCCACGCTGGCGAGCCTCCCGCGCTGGATCCAGTCGCCAAAGAGCGGGAAAGGGCACACCATGCACCACAACCGGCCCACGATCGGCACCATAAAGAGCATCAGCAGCACCCACCAGAGGATCCAGACGATCATGACGCCGAAGTTGTAATTGCCCGCGCTGATTCCGCCAACGACGGCCGCCATGAGAATGACTGTGAAAATGAAGAGGTTGATGATCAGGCCGATGAGCGGCATCCAGCGGCTCTTGAACACCGGCCGCAGCCAGGGGAATTTGGTCAAGAGCGGCAAGCGCCAGCTCAGCGGGATTAAGCCAAAGAGCTTGAATTCGCCGGCACCTTGCCGCTGGCGCACGGCACAGAGCAACGCCAGCAATCCCATCAGGATGACCGCGGCCATTGACGCATAAAAATTCCGGTTGTGCTCTACGTAGAGGTAACCAATCATGTAGGGATGCAGCGCCCCGCAGGTAACCGAGCAGCGGAAGGAGAATCGCCCGGGCTTATCCGCCACAAACTTGAGTTGGCCTTCCCGCCCCGGCAGCGCGGAAGTCTGGATGTCGTAGCCATCCAGGTACAGGCCGTGGTGCACATCCTCGCTGAGAAGCCGGATGCGGACGTTGTCGCCCTTGTTGACCTTGATGATGCTGGGCGTGTAGGAAAACTTCCGGGCCTTAAGTTCAATGAATTTCTCTTCGGCGCGGCCAAGGCAAAGGCCGGCAAGCCAAAGCGTGGAAGCAATTATTATTCTACTTGAGAAGTATTTCAACGGGTGCTCTCCAGCAAGCTGCCAGTATCGGCGCAAAGTTGCTCAGGGGTCCAGGTGTTGGCAAAATACATTTTGCGGATGTTGTTGTCCTGATCAACGAGAAAGGTTACCAGCGAATGGCGGATTGTGCGGTCAGCCTGCTGCTCGTGGATGATTTGATATTCACTGCAGAGTCGGTCAATGACCTCATTACTGCCGGTGAGAAAGTGCCAGTTGGTCCTCGGAACGCCGTAGAGCTCGCCATATTTCTTCAGCGCGCCCGGCGTGTCCAAAGCGGGGTCGAAGGTGATCATGAGGAAGACCACGTCTTTTTTTCGTGCTTCCGGCAATAAGGCTTGCGCCGCCATGAGCTTTTTCGTGGTCAGCGGGCACTGGTCGGCCGCAGCGCAACAGACGTAGAAGAAACTGAGAAGCTTCACCTTGCCACGCAGGTCGCTGAGGCGTACGTCTTTGTTTTCCTGGTTAAGGAGCTCGAAATCGGGCGCCCTCTGAATTATGGGCAGA
>JACPGN010000058.1 GCA_016182435.1 Lentisphaerota bacterium
CAGTTTCTGAACCGCGGCGACGGTTTTAGCGAATTTATCGCTCTGGCGGCTGGCATTGATCACCGCCACGATATCGCTGCGAATGGTCATGCCCACGCGCACAAACTGCAGTTTGGCTATCGTGTCAATTTTGGCGTTCAAGGCCGCCTCATCCAGGTTGTCGGGGATGATCGCGCCAATGCCGGGCGGATGATAGAACGATTCATCATGCCGGAACATGACGGTCTCGTTGCCGATTTCCAGCTTATTGGCGCCCTCGCCGATGGTGACCAAGCGGATGGGCGGGGCGGCCGACCCTTCCAACTTGGCTTTGGATTCGGCGGTAACGTCGGGGCATTGCTCCAGGCTGGCCTGTTTCTGGGCCAGTTTCATGGCAAAGGCCAGGCAGGTCGGGCAACCGCACTTCTTGCAGTTAGTCTTAGGAAGCAATTTAAAAATATCCAGCGCTTTCAGGGCCATAATACGCTCCTTATTTTTTTCTCTCGTTCAATGGATAGGAATTTCAATGTTGTAGCCGGGGTCGCCGACCCCGGACCGGCCTCAACGAGGCCGGCTACAGTTGCCGCCCTTGGCGGCCTGATTCTATAATAACGATTCCATCGTCAGGGCCGGGTGCCCGGCCTTGGTCAGGAAGGCGACAAGCTCTTCGGCGGTGGTGGCCTGGGTGTCATCGGCAATCTTGTCCAGCAGGTCCGGCACGCCGACTTCCTGGGCCCGCGCGGCGAACCGCTCTTTGTAAAAGTCTTTCAAGTCCTTGGGCATCCAGACCAAGCGTTTCAGGCCGCCATCGGCGGGAATGAACTTTTTGCTAAGGACATAAAGCCGGCCGACTCCCAGAAAGCCCGGCGTCTGATTCCCGCCGCCCACCGAGCCGGCCAGGGTGGAAAACTTCATGCCGCAGGGCGTCATGCCGCTGAACTCGCGGTTGACGATCATGAACCCATTGGCTTCCGGCACTAAGGCCAGGATACATTCAAAGCAGCCGCAGGAAGTCATGGGACTATCCATCAGCGAATAAAGGCTGATATGCTCAATAGTCCGGTTGGAATTCTGGTAGACGAAGTTATCCACCCCTTCCCACTGGCCCTTGGCAGCGTCAATTACTCTCCCGCGTTTGATCGGCTGGTTGCCGCCGGTGGGATCAACCTTGTGGCCGACTTTGCCGTCCAGCCAGTTGACCGACCCGCAGAGACCCAGACGTTCCGGGCTGACCACGCAGACGTGATTGGGCGCAAAGGACTGGCAGAGCGTGCAGGAATAAAACTCGTCAACGCTCTCGTCGCTCATGCCGGCGATACGCTCATCGCGTTCGTTGTAAGCCTTGCGGGCGGCAACCAGCGCTTCCTTGATCTTTTCGTCGTCGGTGAGGATGGTCACCTTGACCTTGTCCACGATCTTGCCATAGATATCGTGAATCCGGGCATGGATGATGGAGCCGAAATGCTTCAGGCGCAGTCCGCTGGCAAAGGCGCCATTGCTGATCCGAACCCAAAGCAGGTCGCGCTGGCTCATATGCAGGATGCCCATGGCGTAGTTCAGGAAATGGTGCAACTGCCGCTCGATGAGCGACTCGAAATCCACGTGCATGGCGCGCCCGGCCACTTCCACGACCACGCCGAGATTCATGGCGCTGCCGGGGGCGACTGTGTCAATATCTGGTCCGACAACCTCGATTTTACCATCTTCGATTTCATCCATGCCGCGCATGCGCACGTATTCAAAGGCCTGCGCGTTCTTGCCGCCGAATTCCACGTGCATATCTTCGCGGCGGACGCGCTCGCCCTCGAAGGCCGCGGCATAGGCCACCGGAATATCAATGTTCGTGACCGTGACCTTGACGCCGCGCACCTCGATGCAGCGCGGCACTATTTTGGCGTGGTCCAGCTCGTGCACCACGTGTTCATAGGTGCAAATGCCCGTTGGCAGGATCTGGGGAATATCGGTGTCGGCAATAACCGGGAAGCCCATGTTGATTGCGCCGGCGCCGGTGGCGTATTTCCAGTCGTCAACCTGACCGAGCGCCAGCCCGAAGGCAAACACCCTTGCGCGGCAATAGTCGAGACACTTGCGGGCCTCGCCCGGTTTCAGGCCGCCAAAGGTCAGCGCCGAGCGCATAGCCCAATTCAGCGGATAGATGGCGCTGAACGTGTCGCGGCCATAGGGCACAATGTAGGTATCCCAGCCCATCTCGACTTTTTCTTCCGCGAGCTGGTCAATGATGCTGCGCCCATTGGTGGACGAACCGGCAAAGACCATGATGTTGCGTTTCTGCAGCTCGCGCACGATCGCAACCGCCGTTTTATTGTCGGGCGCCGCACCCAGGATAGCGGCAAAACCGGGCATGCGGCCATCCACCAGTTGAATGCCGAGGGTGCGCAGGATGGTATCGGTAAAGAAGCCGTTGCAGCCCTCCTGCGGCTCCTGGCCATAGAGGTAGCGCAAGGCCATGATGATTTCTTCGGCGAGCATGGTGGCGATGCCGGCATCCAGCGCTGTGCCCAGGTAGGGGAACCAGAGTTTCTCGGTCGGCACGGGCCCGAGCAGTTCGCGGATGTGCGCGAATACCGGCTTCAAATCTCCAAGTTTCTGAACCTCCAGCCCCATCAGGGCATGAGCCATCGGCAGGTAGTAGGCCGTGTCGGGGAAGCCGACGGCCGCCTCCGGAGTTTTCTCCGCGCAGGCCTTCTGAAAAAAATCATCCGCTTGGCGCGCGATCTCATGCGCGCCGCGAATAGCGGCGCTGGCAATTATTTTTGACATGATTACTTGTCCGGTAAATGATCGTTCGAACTAATCTCAATAGACATTCGTTACATTTGCGTTGTGTTCGTCATTCCGGGCTTGACCCGGAATCCAGTCTTCCTGCTGATGCAAAAGCGGCACTGGATTCCCGCTTACGCGGGAATGACAACAAGGAATATGATTACCGCCTGCCGGCCATAGCTTTGGCGACGGCGGGCCTGCCCAGCCTGTCCCAGCGCATGCCGGGGTGAACCGCAATGCTTTTAACTCGCCGAATACATCATCGGCTTGAGCTTCAAGGCCGCGCGTTTTTTGTTGATATGCGCGATCATCAGGCCGGCCGCCTTGACCGGATCATCTTCAAAGCTGAACTTCCCGCCGACCAGCTCCTCAAGGTCCTCGGTCAAAAATTTGGTTACCTCCGCGCTGCCCAGGACGCGCATGGGCGGGCTATAGTTCACAAAGGCGCCGCTGGCCACGCAGTAGAAGCCGATGGCCACGGCTTTTTCGCACATGGCCTCCGGCGCCGCCCCGGCAATGGGCAGGTCGGAGAGCTTTTCGCCCAAACCCCCTTCGTTAATCATCTCGCAAAGCGCAACCAGGATGCGGCTATTGTCCACACACGAGCCGAAATGGAGAACCGGCGGAATCCCGACCGCCTCGCAGATTTCCTGCAGACCTTTTCCGGCAAATTGCGCGGCGGCCTCGGGCTGCAAGAGACCCGCCTTGGCGCAGGCCGTGGCCGCGCAGCCGGTCATGACCACCAGGACATCGTTGGCAATCAATTCGCGAACCATGGCCAGGTGCGACTTGTCCTGGGTTTTTCTGACGGTATTGCAACCGATTACGGCGGCTACGCCGCGCAGGCGTCCGGCGATGATGCCGTCGTTCAGCGGCCGGAAAGTGGCGCGATAGCGCCCGCCCAGATGGGTGAACGTGTTTTGCACGGTGAACCCGGCCACCAAGTCGGTTTTCTCAGCGGGGATGTCAACATGCCCCCTTTTGGGGAAGTTCTCGATGGCAATCTTAACGATTTCCTTGGCGGTATCGTAAGCGTGGGACTCGTCGAATTGCAAGTGCATGGCACCGGGGATCCGGGCCTTCTTGCTCGTGGTAATGACCTTGGTATGAAACCTGGCGGCATGTTCCACCAGGGCGGGCATAACGCACTGCACATCCACTAGCATGACCTCCACCGCGCCGGTGGCCACAGCCAGTTCCTGGTGCAGGAAGTTGCCCACTACCGGCGCGCCCTGGCGCATGAGGATTTCGTTGGCGGTGCAACAGATGCCGCCCACCAGTATGCCCTGCGCGCCTTGGTCCTTGGCCAGCTTAATGAGCTCGGGATCGCGGCTGGCGGCTACCACCATTTCCGAGAGGGTGGGTTCGTGGCCGTGAACGACAATGTTGACCTCGTCCTTTTTCAGAACGCCGAGGTTGACCTGGCTGCGCACCGGCTGCGGGGTGCCGAAGAGCGCATCGCCGAAATCCGTGGCCAGCATGGCGCCGCCCCAGCCGTCGGCCAGCGAAGTCCGCAGGCCGTGCATGATCAGGTTCTTGTAATCGGCATCCACGCCTTCATGGGTGCGGTGCAGGGTTTCAACAATTTCGTGCTCGACGCCTACCGGGATGAGCCCGAGTCTACGCCAGTTTTCCAGAGTTGGTTTGGGCGTGCGCAGGGAGGGATAGCGGATCTCGCCCTCCTGCTGACTGAATTCATTTAAGCCGGCTGTGGCCAGGTCCTTGGCAATATCGTTAATGCCGCGGTTATCGGTCTTAATACCCCATTCTTTGGCCAGCGCAATCAAACGATCAGGATTTTTGATAGAGAAGCCCTGGGCTTTGCCCTCGGCGGTGGCCAGTAGCGTCTTGACAATATCATGACCATGATCGGAATGGGCGGCCACGCCGGCGGCGACCTGCCGGATCAGGTGGCGGGCGGCAATCGTTGCCGGGGTTGCGCCGCAGATTCCGCGTTTGGCGCCCCGGCCGCCGGGCAAGTAGACCCGGCAGGGACCCATGTCGCAAATGCGGCAACACACGCCCTGGTCGCCGAACGGGCAGCGCTTGCCCTGCTCGTCATGGCGGTCGAAGGCGGTCTCGCCGCAGAGCGCCGCATTCGCCAGAACGGCCTGGGCGGCGGTATCTACGGTCCGATCAAATGTTTCGGTTTTGGGCATGAGTTCTCCGGAACTTTTACGATCTTTTTTCCCAAGGCGTTGCCCTGGGCTTTAATGTGGCTCCCCGTTGGGGAGCGTAGCTCCACCGCCTGAAGGGCGGTAACATCATAACCCGGCGAGAATCGCCGGGACTCAGTTAAGCGACGGCTTTTTTAAATAATCTACAATCGCGCTGGTGGCGTGCCGCACGGCGGCGCTGGCGGTTACCACCGACTTGCCCGCAATCTCGGCCTGGGGCAAGGCCTCATCATAAGGTATGAATCCGGCAAAATCAAACCCGGTCAGCGAACTGACCAGATATTCGCGGTCCTGCTCGGAGCGCACCCGGTTGCCAACAACCGCAATTCCTTTCAATCCAATATCGGCTGCCATTTTCTTGATGCGCACGGCGGTTTCGACGCTGCGCGGCGCCGGTTCAACCACAATCAGCAGCCAGTTGACCGCTTGGACTGTGCCGCGCCCAAGATGTTCCACCCCCGCTTCCATGTCAAGAACAAGCGCGGTATTTTTTTCGAGAAGCAGATGCGAAATCAGCGCCCGAACCAAAGCGTTCTCCGGACAATAACAACCGCTGCCGCCTTTCCGGATTGCTCCGGCAACCAATACGCGCACGCCGTTTATATTCACCGAATACTTTGCCGGCAGATCATCAACCTTGGGGTTAAGCCGGAACATGCCGCCCGTTGTGCCCGGTTTTACCCCGGTTCGTTCCTCGATGAGGTCTTGCAGCTCTACCAGGGGCCGGATCTTTTCCGGGTGCTTATACCCCATACAGGCCGCCAGGTTTGAATCAGGGTCGGCATCTACCGCTAAAACTGTGAAACCGGCCCTATGCAAGGCATCGGCCAGAAAGGCGCTGACCGTCGTCTTGCCCACGCCGCCTTTACCTGTTACTGCCAATTTCATTGGGTTGATACCCCTTCCGTAATCATAACTGCTCAGGCAGGCGTACCAACGCATACCAGACGGATCTTTTTTCCGCCCTGGCGGATCCGCACAGGCGGAACCACGGATGGCACTGATGTCACGGATACGGAAACATGAAAATCAGTGATATCCGTGTAATCCGTGGCAGCCCGCCCAATCCTGCTACTTTTCCCCTAAATCTGACATTAAATTAGCTCATTCTATATGCTGTTGTCAAGGGAAATATCATTAACATAGGGGGGTGGTTAGGGGCGGGGGGTGGGGTGGGGGTATTAGGAGGAGGGCATAATTCCCTCGGCGGCAAGCAGGCCTCCCGCATCTGCTCCCGCCTTGTTGTAGGAGCCGTTCCCCCGAACGGCGATCCCGCCGCCGGCGAGCTAATTCTGCGATTGCATGATACGGGCGTTCAACTGCTGGAGTTCTTTGATCTGATTGATGAAACCGTCAATCTTGTCGTTATTCGCATCCAGTTTCTTGTTCTGCTCCATGACCTTGAGGGCGTCGAGAAATCGAGGCGGAATGGGGTCAGGCGGAATGGCAGGCGGAATGGGGTCAGCCCTCAGGCGGAATGGAGGCGGAATGGGGTCAGCCCTTGAATGAATAATTAAGCTTGCATGGTCAAGGGGTGCGCTGGTAGATTGCATGGCATGGCGAGACATCCCAGGCTTTTATTTGAAGGGGGCATCTATCACGTGATCTTCCGCGGGGTAGGCCGGCAGCGCCTGTTCCTGAACGACTCCGACTATGAGCGGTTGCTGCAACGGGTGGCGGAGGCAGTGGAGATGTTTGGGGTTCGGTTGTATCTGTATTGCCTGATGGGCAACCACGTGCACCTGTTG
>JACPGN010000260.1 GCA_016182435.1 Lentisphaerota bacterium
CGGCAAATTGGGCTGGTGAAGGGCGCTGAAGCCCCCGCTTACTTGTGGGTAGTGGATGACATCAACAAGAACAACGCCTGGGCGGAATACTGGTGGCAGTTGCACACCTGCCCGGAAAACAAGATCGAACTCTTCGCGCGGCAGGCCACGGTTACCGGCTGGCGGCACGGCCACAAGCTTGACGTTCATTTTGCCCTGCCGGACAAGGCGGAGTACGATCCGCCTCACAAGTTTGTCGGAGTGTTCCAGGATCAAGTTGAGCCGAGCTCCTACAAATATGTCGGCCCCTTCAAGCAGGAAAAGCTCGAGCGGTTCGGCCGAGCGGCGGATCAGGTTCATTATTCTACTTTTCTGCGCCCGCGGCTCGTGGCCAAGATTGCCGGGTTGAACGGCCGGTTCATGGCTATCCTGCTGCCGCGCTCCAGGAACATGGCGCCGGCCAAGGTCGAGCCGCTCAGGAGCTTGCCGGGTTCGCTGGCGGTTCGGATTGAATTCGACGAAGTGGCCGACACGCTCATCTATGCTTATGAGCATGGTCTCCTGGAGGCTGGCGATATCTCCGGGCGCGGTCATTGGTGCCTCGTGCGGCGCAGCCGCCCGAGCGGCCGGGTGCTGAATTATGCCGTGGCCGAGTGCACGCGCCTGGCGGTTGATGGTCGGGTCTTAAGTTGTTCCCGTTAAACAATAGCGCCTCGGCGAAGATTAGGATGCACTGACCATGGCGGTCCTGGACAAGTTTTCACTCAAAGGCAAAGTGGCCCTGGCCACCGGCGGCGCCGGCCTCTACGGCCGCCAGATCGTGGCGGCGCTCGCCGCAGCCGGCGCGCAGACAATCGTTGCTTCGCGGCATAAGGAGCCTTTAGAGCGCTTGGGCCAGGAGCAGCAGCGCCTGGGATATGATGTTACGGTTTTAACGTTTGACCAGGGCGAGGAAGCTTCCATCCTGAAATTGAAGGAGACAATTGTCCAGCGCTGGGGGCGGCTGGATGTGTTGGTCAATAATTCCGTGCTCCGGCCGATGACGAAAGGATTTCAGGACGATGCCGCCACCTTTACCGAAAGCATGAAGGTGAATGCAACCGGGTTGTTCGTCATTACCCGGGCCTTTGGCGATCTGATGGCGGCCAACAAGAAAGGGTCCATCATCAATGTCGGCTCCATCCACGGCCTTATCGGAACGGACCCCACCATTTACCGCGGCACTTCCCTGAGCGGCTGGTATCCTGATTACTTCTTTCATAAAGGCGGTATGGTCAACTTTACCAGGTTCATTGCCAGTTATTATGGCGCGGCGCAAGTTCGCTGCAACTGCGTTGCCCCGGGCGGCTACCAGACCGCCGCCATGCCGGAAGTCTTTGTGCGCCAATACAGCGAGCGAACCTTCCTCGGACGCCTGGCCAACGATACGGACCTGATGGGCATTATTATCTTTCTCGCCTCAGATGCTTCGCTCTATGTCACAGGCGTCACTATCCCCGTTGATGGCGGCTACACCGCTAAATAAATCTGCCCACGCTCAACTGGTTGCCAAGAATGGGCGCCTCTGCTATTGTCCTAACTGAGTGGAAAAACGTCTTTGCTTAAGGAATGTTGTTATTTGCCGGTCATTCCCGTGGAAGCGGGAATCCAGAACCGGGAACTTTTATGGACAATCCCAATCAGCCCATTCAAAATCCCCCGCCTAACCGGCCGGACGATGACCGCAGCCGGAATGTGATGCGCAACATGGCGCTCTGGTTGCTCTTGCCCATCCTGCTGCTGCTGGTCTACAACTATTTTCAAAACGGCCGCGAGGCGCCAGAAAAAATCCGGTATAACCCGGACTTCGTCGGCCTGGTAGAAAGCAATAAAATCCGCGAGTGCGAAATTGTCACTGAACTCTCCGGCGCCCAATTCATTCGCGGCGAGTTGATTGAGCTGAACCGCAAGACCGGACGACCCAGAGAGTTCAAGACGGACATCGTGGTAACTGACGGCCTGGGCGCCTGGCTGATAAAAAGCGGCGTGCATTTCGCCTTCAGCCGTCAGCGCCTTGACCTCTGGCAAATCCTGCAGGGCGCCCTGCCGTTCCTCCTGGTCCTGGGAGTCATCTATTTCCTGATTATCCGGCAGATCCGCTCGGTCGGCCACGGGGCCTTGAGCTTCGGTAAAAGCCGCGCCAAGTTGCTGGCCCGCGACCGCAACAAGGTTACCTTCACCGAAGTGGCCGGCGTGGAAGAGGCCAAGGAGGAAGTCGAGGAAATCGTCGAATTTCTGAAAGACCCGAAAAAGTTTCAGACCCTCGGCGGACGCATGCCCAAGGGCGTGTTGCTGATGGGACCGCCGGGCAGCGGCAAAACCCTGCTGGCCAAGGCCATTGCCGGCGAGGCCAATGTGCCGTTCTTCAGCATAAGCGGCTCGGATTTTGTGGAAATGTTCGTGGGCGTCGGCGCCTCGCGCGTGCGCGACATGTTCGAACAGGGCAAGAAGAGCGCGCCCTGTATTATCTTCATTGACGAAATTGACGCAGTCGGCCGCAGTCGCTTCAGCGGCATTGGCGGCGGCCATGACGAACGCGAGCAGACCCTGAATGCTCTGCTGGTCGAAATGGACGGGTTCGAAACGCAAGCCGGCGTGATCATCATCGCGGCCACCAACCGCCCGGACGTGCTGGACCCCGCGCTGCTGCGCCCGGGGCGGTTCGACCGCCGGATTGTCATTGATCTGCCCATCCTGGATGGGCGCGCGGAAATTCTGAAAATCCACGCCAAGAAAGTTACGCTGGGAAAGGACGCGGACCTCAAACGCCTGGCCCGCGGAACATCCGGATTTTCCGGGGCTGACCTGGCCAATCTCATCAACGAAGCGGC
>JACPGN010000262.1 GCA_016182435.1 Lentisphaerota bacterium
CCCCCATCAACCGTTCGTCCAGGGAAGGAAACATCGCCAACAAGTATCCACCCAGGCAACACCCCATCAGCACCGCCTTAAGCCAAGCGCCCTTCATGAACGCATTTCCCTCCTGATTCACACGAGACTAAGCTCCAGCCTGTAACCCGTCAGTTATTGGGGGGTGATTGTGAATTTTCATGCTGTCATTTCCGCAAAAGCGGGCCTGCCCGAGCTCGGCCAGGGAATCCAGCATTTCCGCCACGGGCGGATCTGCCTGTGGCATGAGATTTTCCTGGATTCCCGAGCCTACTCCGCCGAAGTATCCGCCCTAGCGGATCCGCTTAAGGCGGAAAGCCTTCTGGCTACGAAGGCCGGATCAGATCGGGAATGACCCGCCTGCAATGCTGTGCATAGCACTGCGGGCAGGCAATCAGCCCTCAAGACTGAGAGTTTCCTCCTGATTCACACGAGCCTCGAAATTACCATGTCTTCCTGTAATAAAAAGACATTTTGCAATCAGCCCCGGAATTATGATAATAATAAAAGCAATGAAAATTGGCGTTGACGCCCGAGAATTCGTGGAAAAAGGGAAAACCGGCATCCGCCGCTATCTGGAAAATCTGCTGACGCCGCTGATCCGTGAAGCCGGCCTTGATTTTATCCTTTTTGTCAACCGCCGGGAGTTCATTCCCGAAATCCTTTGCCCCCCATCCGTGAAAATGGTTGCGCTGCCCGCCCTGCCGACAATAGTTGTTGACCAGGCTATTCTGCCCTGTCTGGCCCGCCGCGAAAAGGTGGATGTTTTTTTCAGTCCCTATTACAAAATTCCCCTGTTCGGACCGTTTAAAAGAATTATCGTCGTGCATGACATTATGTTTCTGCGGCAGAAAAGATTGAATCCACTGGCGCGCTTCCTTATTGCCTGCGAGCTGCGCTCTTGCGCCCGCCAGGCGGATATTATTATTGCAATTTCGGATTTCACGTCCGCAGATCTGAGCGATTTCATGCCGCAAGTTAAACATAAAATATACCGGCTCCATCCTGGTTTAGATTCCAATTGGCTGGCCCCCGTTGAACCCGCCGGCATCTCCAGAATCCGGGAAACACATGCCGGCGGTAATGCGTTTTTTCTTTATGTGGGTAATTTCAAGCCCCATAAAAATGTAGATCTGCTGGTCCAGGCTTTTACGCAACTGGTTAAAGCGGGCGATGCCGCGGGCCGGAGGCTGCTGCTGGTGGGCGGCGATCTTGAAAACCACCGCCGGATTGAGACGCTGATATTCAAGTGCGGCATGGAAAGAAACATTATACTCTTCCCCAATGTCAGCGACGCCGATCTGCGCGGACTATATGCCGCCGCCGACTGGTTTATCACCGCCTCGGCTTTTGAAGGCTTCGGTTACCCGGTGCTGGAGGCTATGGCGCGCGGTTGCCCCGTGATCTGCCAGCGGAACACCGCTATCGCCGAGGTGGTGGGAACGGCCGCGCTGGAGATAGCAAGTCTTACGGTGGCAGGCATCCGGAACGCCCTGCAACGCGCGTGCCGGCTAAATGCTGCCGCGCGCAAGGAATTTGTGGAGAAGGGCATACGTCAGGCCAAACGCTTCGCGCCGGGGACAGCCGCGGTCGATTTTTCAGCGCTGCTGACGACGCTGGAGCGCGGTTAGCATCGTTCCCTAAAGAGATGTTTTGAAGTAACGTCGAAGCATAGGAATTTTCCGCCACAGGCGGATCCGCCTGCGGAGGACAATGTTGTAGCCGGGGTCGCCGACCCCGGACCGGCCTCAGCGAGGCCGGCTACAGCCTGCCCTGAGCAAGGCCGAAGGGTTTTTAGTTGCCGGGGCCTAATTCAATGTCTAGTAAATTCAATCTTTGTAGCCGCGCCCGTGAGGGCGTGGATCCGGCCGGCAGCCACGGCGTCACCGCCGCGGCTACATGAAACAGTCGCCCCGTTTCGGGGCCTAATGCAATTAACCCGCCAAACAGGCCGGTCAGATCCAGAACGGCCTATCCAAAATCCGGTATCCTTCGACTTCGCTCAGGACAGGCTGAATTGCCTATGAGATGTTGTTATATCCAAAACTGTCTATCCAGAGTTCTGTACTGAATAGCTTCGGAGATATGCTCGCTTCCGATTTGATCTTTTCCCGCCAGATCAGCGATAGTCCGCGCCACTTTCAGGATACGGTCGTAAGCCCGCGCGCTGAAGTTGAGTTCGGTAATCGCCATTTTCAACTGAGCTTGCGCGTCGGGCTTGAGCTGGCAATGCTCCTTGAGCTCCCTGGCGCGCATGGCGGCGTTACAGCGCACCTTGCGTAGCCCCTTGAAACGTTCCTGCTGGATGGCGCGGGCGGCGCGCACGCGCTCGCGGATGCCGCTCGAGGGCTCGCCTGTGCCGAGCGCGGCCAACTCCTGGTATTTCACCGAAGGCACTTCGATATGAATATCAATACGGTCCAGTAACGGCCCGGAAATTTTGTTACGGTAGTTCTGAATCTGCAGCGGCGTGCAACGACAATTATGCTTGGAGTCGCCGTAATACCCGCAGGGGCAGGGGTTCATCGCCGCCACCAGCATAAACTCGCAGGGAAACGTCAAACTGGCCGCAGCCCGGGAAATAGTGACCATGCCGTCCTCCAAAGGCTGCCGCAGCACCTCCAGCACGTTGCGGTGAAACTCGGGTAATTCGTCCATGAAGAGCACACCCCGGTGGGCCAGGCTGACCTCGCCCGGCATCGGATGCGTGCCGCCGCCCAGCAGCCCGGCGTCAGAGACAGTATGATGCGGAGAACGGAATGGGCGCCTGGTAACCAGGGCCTGGCGCGGCGGCAGCGTACCGGTAATACTGTGGATTTTCGTCGTCTCCACGGCTTCTTCTAATGACATCAGCGGCAGGATGGAAGGCACGCGCTTGGCCAGCATGGTCTTGCCCGTACCCGGCGGACCGATCATCAGCAAGTTGTGCCCGCCGGCCACGGCCACTTCAATTGCTCGTTTGGCGTGTTCTTGGCCTTTGACCTCGGCGAAGTCCTCTTCATAGGCCAAGTGGGTTTCAAACACCTTGGCGACATCCACGCGGTAAGGCTTAACTTTCAGGCGGCCGGCAACGATCTCGGCTGCTTCGCGCAGATTGCGAACCGGATAGACATCAATGCCTTCGGCCACGGCGGCTTCATCGGCATTATCATAGGGCACCAGAATGGCCGGACGTTTCTTTTCGCGCATGGCCAGGGTAATGGGCAAGACCCCGCGCGCGCGGCGCACTTCGCCACTCAGGGCCAGTTCGCCCACCAGGGCAAAGCCGGAAAGCGCCTCCATGGGGATTGTGCCCATCGTAGCCAGCACGCCCAGGGCAATCGGCAGATCGAAGATCGGGCCTTCCTTCTTGATATCGGCCGGGGCCAGGTTGATGGTCAGGCGGTCCTTGGGCATCTCGAAGCCGGAATTGAGGATCGCGGTATTGACCCGGTCCTTGCTCTCCTTGACCGCCGTATCCGGCAGGCCCACGATGACCGTCTGCGGATCGCCCCGGCCAGTGTTGACTTCAATTTCAACAGGGTACGCGTCTACGCCATACACTGCGCCGGAATGGACTTTGGCAAGCATTTAGGCATTCCATTTAAAATAACGTGTTTGAGCGGCATGCAATCGGAGGGTAGATATTCGCCACGGAGAAAGATGAATTATCTGTCCCATCCGTTTTGCCTGGGTATTAAAGTGAGGATGACGCAACAGGGCACGAATGAAGAACGCCGATTCGTCTTTATCAATCTCCATGGCTACAAGACAATAATGGGCATGGCACAAATGGGATTGATAAAACCCCCTATCACGAGTGAAAAAGGTGGGTAACCGGAGCCTCAGTAAAAGCGGGATAATATTGTCGTCTTTTAGCCCTTTGCCGCCGATATCATAGCCGATTTGTCGAACGTGTATACCCCAGCTTTGCAGTAATTCACGCTGAGCTGCGGGAATGTTCTCGTCCACAATATTCACGCAAGCGCCGGCTCCAGTGCAAATTCATTGGCATGTTTGATCAATGCCTGGCCCGCAAGATTGACGGCTTCAGCAATCGCCGCTTTGGATACATTACCGTTCCATTCCGCCATGATGGCGCCCCAGGCCATACCGCGAGACACCTGATCGAGAACATCAGCCACAAGAATACGGGTGCCTCGAAAGGTTGGCTGACCGTGACAAATCGCCGGATCCGCGACAATGAATCTCCCCAGAGATTGCACCGAACGAGTTTTATCTGTTGATTTCATAAGACACTTCTCAACAGGCGGAACACAAAGACAATCGGTTTAAACTATCAAACACCCATAATTTACCGGATTCTGCTCATATCCTCAAGACAGATAATATTCGCCTTTTGCGGCTGCTTGCGATATGAACCCGATCCTTGCCGGAGGCCCTGAGCTTAGTCGAAGGGCTTTCCTTAACGGCGGCATCCGGCAGGCCCACGATGACCGTCTGCGGATCGCCCCGCCCGGTGTTGACTTCAATTTCGACCGGATAGGCATCAACTCCGTAAACCGCTCCGCTATGCACTTTAGCCAACATTTTATCTCTTAAAGTTTATCCATATTGCGCTATTAGGCAATCCCGGTTAAGGCCACGCAACATCCGGCAAGCAAGGGTTCTTTCACTCCTTGCCAAACAATGCCAGGGCCTTGCCGGCGATGTTGGCGCCGAGTTTAATACACCTTTCCCGGTAAAGAGCTTCTTCGGGCGCCTTTCGGGATACGGCGCCAAAATGAAGATAGGGCGGGCCCACGGTTATGCCGCCGGAGTAGATCAACATACCCAGGACCAGCAGCGCGGCGATTATGGTCATTTCCGCAAAACTCGCACCGCCGCCGCCGGGCCAGTTCTGCGAGGCAAAAACGCCCGCCAGTTTGCCGGCGAGCCCCTCCGGGTCGCTGTCCAGAAACTTTTTCATCTGCCAACTGCAGGACCCTTCGTAAGTCGGCGCCCCGAAAATTACCGCCTTGGCCGCTTTAACGTAAGCCAAGTCCACGTCATCAATGTTCATGCATTTTGCCTCAACCCCGCTCACCGTTTCGCAGCCTTGCCTGACCAGCTCGGCCATTTTTTGCGTATTGCCGGTTTCCGAGTGATATAGAATAGCGACTTTCACAGAATAATTCTCCTTTCTAACGATGGCGCAGCCGCCTTACGGCTCAGCCGGCGCGGCCGGCTTTTGAGACTCCTTTTTTGACTGATTGCGCACGAGGCAAATGGCGCGATTCATCCGCCGGAATCTGGCCAAACCGATCAGGCCGGTAATGACGCCGGTGGGCAGGCAGGCGAGCCCGACGCTCCAGAACCAGCTTTCCTGAGGAGCGAAATGCATAATCGTGACGCCGGCAATCAATAAAGCCACGCCTGAGCGCAGGTAAGCCAGGAGGGTTCGTTCGTTGGCCAGGAGCGTCCGGTCAATGGCCAGCTCATCGCGTAAGATAAGGTTGCTGCCGTCGAATTTTGAATAAGGCGAAGTTTTCATGGTTTCTTCTTCCCAGGCGCACTGAGCTGCATTTTTTAGCAGGCTGTCTGACAAACGCTTTTTCTTGTCAGGGATTATGCCGTTCAACAGCACCACTGACAAGCGCAAACTGCCCACGCCTGGCTCTGACGCAGGGCTGCGTCATTCTTGCGGCTCACCACGGACGGTTCGCCCTACCCGGCGCGATTTCTTCGAGAATGGTAGGGCGAGGCCCCGCGCGGCGCGGGGCAAGCGTCCTTGCCAAGCGCTTCGCATGGTCGCCGAGCCGTCTGAAAACAGTCTTTTCACGAGAATGACACAGCCCTTGGCTCAGACGGCGGGCGCCAGACCCGCTCGGCGGTAAGCCCCGCATGGCGCTAAGTTAAGCCTTTTTTGAGAAAAATCCATGCTGTAGACGGCCTCGATGAGGCCGTTTCTGCGAAAGTTACGGGGGCACCGACCCCGTCTACAGGGGAAAATGTCCTTAACTTAGCGCCATTCTTTTTCTTTCGGAAAGAACAGCACGGGTGGCGGCGGCATGTCAACCGAAAAATTGCTGGAGGGATGAAGCTTTTTTGTGCTTGCGCGCGAAAGGGCTTCCGGGTATCTTACCAACAATTGCTTGTTGACCAGCTCATTTAAGAGGAGAGACCAATGAAGATGAAAAGATTGGGATTGCTCATAACCGCGGCGGTGGCCAGCGCGACTTGCGGCTGGGCGCAAAGCGAATCCATGCGGCCGCTCTACACGCGCGAAAACCGCTTTCCCGAGAAGTACAAGGCGGAACTCGGCACCTATGTGAACTATGCGCAGTATGATGAGTATTTAGTTTCCCAGATTGATCCCAAGTCCTATAAGGGCGTCGCCGTGAGTAAAAACGCGGTGCCTAAGCTGAAAGCCACGACTATCCAGCCTTATGCCAAGTTCGGCCTGTTCGATAACCTGACCGTTTATTCGGCGGTTCCCTACACTTTCGACAAATCGGACGCCAAAAACGAGACCACCGCCGGCTTTAATGACGTTGCCGTGGGCTTGGAACTGCTGGCCTATGAATACACTTATAAGTACCCCTGGATTATTCCTTATATTGAAATTACCTTTCCCAGCGGCGACGACGAAGAACACCGGGGCCTGGGCGAGGTTGATCCTATTTTCGGCGCGGCGATCGGAACGACCACCTTTGACAAATACACCTGGACTCTGGATGGACGCTACGATGCCAACGTCGGCGACAATGGCCGGTTTGAAGGCGCCGTTTCATTTGTCTGGGAGCTCAGCTTTCAGTTCTCGGTCCTGGCGGAAGCCAAGGTGATGGAGAAAGCCAAGAGCAGCACCGAGAATGTGCCGGTCTATTTCAATGGCGGCATGTGCTATCGGCCGGTTGAGCGTCTCAGCATCAACCTCTATGGCGGCTCGAGCGCCAACGCCGAGGAAGATGGCCACGGCACGCTCAAGCTGGCCTATAGCTTCTGAGCGGACTTTTCGCTACCAGGTAAAACAGCGTATCGGCCGCCAGATGTCCCAAGCGCACGCGCCCATCCTTGCTAGTGTAGCGCGTCATTGATTCCTTGACATAAGGTAGGGTCCGTTCGCCGAACGGACCGCGGCGGTTTCGGCGAAACCGCCCTACCTGGTGCATCATAAATGCCTTGTTGCGCCTAAAACAAATGTAAAGAAGCGTCGGACGCTCTACTAGGCATTAAGGCGCAGCCGTGAAAACCACCCGCACGCTTATTGTCCTGCTATGGCTTTTCATGACCGGGTGGCTGGTCCGGTATGAAGCGTTTCCGCAATGGTTCACCAACTATGCGCCGGGTTACCGAAAGCTCTTCAAGAGCGGACCGCTGATCCTCGACACCTGGATGCAAGTTGAGTTTCGCAACACGCCCGTCGGCTACAGTCATACCTGGGTGGATAGCGACATGGAGTCGCCCCAGGCGGCCTATACGATCCATAACCAGACTGTGCTCAATCTGAAACTCTTAGAGCAAGTCCAGTGGGTGAAGGTCGTCTCCGGCGCCACGCTGGATGCGGATTATAAGCTCCAGAAGTTTTATGCCGTGCTCTCCTCCAGCGTCTATAGCACCCGGCTCGATGGCCGCAAAGTCGGCGAGAATACCTTCAGCATCCGCATCCGCACGAATACGGGAGAGCAAACGGTAACCCTGACTGTTCCCGACGACGTCATCTTGTATTCGCCCGTGACCGAAATGGCCCTGGCCGGACTGAAACCGGGCGAATCTTTAACTCTGCGGGTTCTGGATCCTCTGACCGTAACTGTCTCGGACGTGCGCGTGGAGGGGCTGCGCCGGGAAAAATTGAGCTTGGCCGGAAGGGAGCACGAGACTACCGTGCTGCGCCTGGTCTATCAGGGGCTGGAAACGCTGTCCTGGATAGATTCCGAAGCGCGAGTGCTGCGGCAGGAAACTCCCTTCGGCTGGACCATGACGCTGAGTTCGGAAAAGGACGTGTCCGCTTCTGGGCGGGATGCGGCCAAAGCCGATGACCTGCTCAGCGCTTTTGCCGTGCCCTGCCACGGACAGGTGCGGAACCCGCGCGAGCGCCGGCTGCTGCGAATCCAGATGAACGGCGGCAACCTTGGCGCGCAGGACTTTGCCAGTCCCCGCCAGATTGTCGAGGAACAAGAAGACCGGCGGGCTTCTCTCTCCGTGCGCGCGCAGGCGAGCCCGACCGAGGCTGATACCCTTGGCTCAGCGCCGGAGGAGCTGCGGCCGTTTCTGGCTTCCTCGAGCGCGCTGCAGGTTGAACACCCCTCGATTATCCGCCAGGCGCGCGCAATTGTCGGCAATGAAACCAATAGTTGGGCGGCCGCGCAGCTCCTGGCCAACTGGGTCTACCGCGCTGTTGAAAAAAAGACGACGGTCAGTTGGCCCTCGGCGCTCGACGTGCTGGAGCGGCGGGAGGGCGATTGCAATGAGCACACCTACCTATTTGTGGCGTTGGCCCGCGCGGTCGGGCTCCCCGCCCGGATTCATGTGGGCCTGGTCTATTCCCAGAGGGATAGCGCTCAGGGGGCCTTCTATTACCACGCCTGGCCGGGGGTCTATGTCGGCGAATGGGTGGAACTGGATCCGACCCTGGGACAGCCCACCGTGGACGCCACGCATATCGCAATAGTGCAGGGCGAGGTAAGCGACCAACTTAAGTTACTGGGCCTTATAGGCCAGATCAGTGTGGAGGTCACCGCTCAGGAGTGATGATTTATGATTGAAATTGAACATTTGACTAAAAACTTTGGAAGGGTCCAGGCGGTCAAGGACCTGTCGCTGACCGTCCCGCCGGGCGAACTGTTCTGCTTCCTCGGGCCCAACGGCGCCGGTAAAACCACGACCATCAAGCTCCTCTGCGGCCTGCTTAAGCCGAGCAGCGGCTCAATCCGCGTCCAGGGGCTTGATCTTCAGGCCGCTCCGGCGGCCGTGCGGAAATTGATTGGTTACATCCCCGATACGCCCTTTCTCTACGAGCGCCTGACGCCCCTTGAGTTCTTTCAATTTATCGGCGAGATGTATCGGGTTGCGCCGGCGCAAGTGCGCGCCGCGCGCGAGAAGTTCTTTCCGCTGTTTGCCATGGAGGAGTACGCCGCGACCCTGATCAAGGACCTCTCCCACGGCTATCGCCAGCGCCTGATTTACGCGGCCACCTTCCTGCATCAACCCAAAGTGCTGTTCATTGACGAGCCGTTCATCGGTCTGGACCCCTTCAGCATCCGCCTGATCCACGACCTGCTGC
>JACPGN010000259.1 GCA_016182435.1 Lentisphaerota bacterium
AACGGCGGCGAGGATTTTGCCCTGGGCATCCTGAAATTCGCCAATGGCGAGCACGCCTTCATTGAGGGCAATTACATCACCGTGGGCGGGATGGACGATAAGGTCGAAATTTACGGGTCGGAGGGCAACCTCAAGGCCGATCTAACCTTTGGCTCGTCTTTAAGCGTCTATAGCCGGCCCGGTTACGGCTACGTCATCGAAAAAACCGATAATACAATCGGCTGGACCAAGCCGGCGGTGGACGAGTTTCTGAACCTGGGCTATGTTGACGAGCTGGCTTACGCGGTTGATTGCGTGCGGCAGAAGCGCGCGGTGCAATATGGTTGCAGCGGCGAGCTGGGCCTGGCCTGCGTTGAAATTATTACGGCCCTATACCAGTCGAACGAGACGGGCGCGTTAGTGCGCGGCCGGTGGGGCTGAAAACCGATCATGAAAAATAATCCTTCCGTCAAGCTTAACGAATTGTTTTCGCTCTCCGGCAAAGTGGCGGCCATTACCGGCGCGGGGGGCGTGCTGTTTGGCGCGGTGGCGCGCGGTCTAGCCGCTCTGGGCGTCAAGGTGGCTGCTCTCGACTTGCGCCTGAATGAAGCCAGCCAAACCGCCAATGACATCACGGCTGAGGGCGGCGAGGCCCTGGCCGCTGAAATTGACGTGCTCAAGCCGGAGAGCGTGACTAAGGCCAAGGACGCTGTGCTGGCGCGGTTTGGCCGGATAGATATTCTCATCAACGGCGCCGGCGGCAACCACCCCAAGGCCATTACCAAACAGGAGGAGGGACTTTTCTTTTCCGATCTTTCCGTGGATGGCATCCGCTTTACCTTCGATTTAAACATCATGGGCACGGTTATTCCTTCCATGATCTTCGGCAAGGTCATGATCCAGCAGGGCGCCGGAGTCATCATCAACACATCGTCCATGAGCGCCGACACGCCCTTGAGCCGCACGCTGGCCTACTCAGCCGCCAAAGCGGGGGTCAGTAATTTCACGAAATGGCTGGCCGCCTACATGGCGTTCAACCATTCGCCGCAAATCCGGGTCAACGAAATCCGCCCGGGCTTCTTCCCTACCCTGCAGAATGCCGACCTGATCAATAAGACCCCCGGTACCCTCACGGCCACGCGGGGCGGCGATATCCTGGGCAAAACGCCGATGAAACGTTACGGCAAGCCCGAAGAACTGCTCGGCGCTATCGTCTACCTCTGTTCGCCCGCCGCCTCTTTCACCACCGGCAGCAGCATTGCGATTGACGGCGGGTTCGGCTCATTCTCGGGCGTGTGATATGTGTAGGCGGGGTCGCTGACCCCGCTCTTCCGGCCTCAACGAGGCCGGCTTCCGCCCTGGCGGATCCGCACAGGCGGAACAGAATGCAGAAGAGGCGTTTTTTCGCTGAAGCCGGGGGCGGTGCCCCCGGTATTTTGGAATAATCCGGATTTGACAACACGCTCATGAAATTTAACGTGGTAATTGCCGATGACCGTTACCACCATTACCGGGAGGAAACGGACGTGCTCAACGCCATCGGCGCGGAGATTGTCCCAATCAAAAGCCAGGTCGCCGCCGATTTGCAACAGGCTTGCCGCTCGGCTGATGGCCTCATTGTCAACCTGGCGTCGATCACCGCCGAGGTAATCGCGGCCATGACGCGCTGTAAGATCATTGCGCGTTACGGGGTCGGCTACGACAACGTGGACTTGCCCGCCGCGACGGCGCGGGGCATCTGGGTGGCCAACGTGCCGGATTATTGCGGTGAGGATGTTTCCGACCAGGCGTTGGCCTTGCTGATGAGCTGTGTGCGCAAGGTGGCCTTGCGCGACCGGCAAGTCCGCGCCGGCATCTGGAACATTCAGAGCGCGGGACCGCAATGGCGCCTCCAGGGCAAAACTTTCGTTTTTTTCGGGTTTGGCCAGATTGCGCGCATTCTGCATCGCAAGCTGAGCGGTTTCCAGTTGAAACGCAGCCTGGTTTATGATCCCTTTCTGGATGCCGAAGCCATACGCGCCCTGGGCGCGGAAAAAACCGATTGGCCCACGGCCCTGCGCGAAGGCGATTTTCTCTCCATCCACATGCCGCTCAACGACCAGACCCGCGGAATGTTCAACGAGGCGGCCTTCCGCCAGATGAAGCCGACGGCCATCCTGATCAACACTTCGCGCGGACCAATCATTGATGAGCGCGCGCTGGAGCGGGCCTTGCGCGAGGGCTGGATCAACAGCGCCGGCTTGGATGTATTTGCGCAGGAGCCGGTGGCGCGCGACCATCCGCTGCTCAAGCTGGACAACATCACGGTTTCGGGCCACACCGGCTGGTACACGGAAGAGTCGCAGACCGAACTCAAGCGTAAGGCGGCGGAAAACGTGCGGGACGCGCTTACCCGGGGAAAGCCGAAATACGCGGTGAATAAGATAGCTACCTGAGACAGACTTAATTGACGCCATACTGGAAAACATCGAACATCCAACATCGAACGCCGAACGCCGAATATTAACGGCAAAATGCTTTTACTTCGATGTTGGATGTTCGATGTTCAGCGTTCGATGTTTGCTTTCAACGAATAGCTTTTTAACCGTTAGACAATGCATATGAGGGGGACCTATGAACGCTGTTCTTCAACAAATTGGTAATTTTGGCCTGGTGCCCGTGGTGAAGATTGACAATGCCGCCGACGCCGTGCCGCTGGCGCGGGCCTTACAGGAAGGCGGCTTGCCCGTGGCGGAAATCACCTTCCGCACGGCGGCGGCGGAAGAAGCCATCCGGAATATCGCCCGGAGTGCGCCCGAAATCCTATTGGGCGCCGGCACGGTGTTGACCGTTGAGCAGGCCGAGCGCGCCATGAAGGCCGGGGCTAAGTTCATTGTGACGCCCGGGTTCAGTTCGGCGGTAGTAAAGTTCTGCGCCGAGCGCGCCATTCCGATTACGCCCGGCATAGCCACGCCAACCGAAATTCAAATGGCTTTAGAGCACAACCTGGCGGTTGTTAAATTTTTCCCGGCCGATGCCTTTGGCGGCGTAAAAACCCTGAAGGCCCTGAGCGCGCCCTTTGGGGGAGTGCAGTTTATTCCCACGGGCGGCTTAAGCGCGGTGAACCTGGCCGAATATATCCTTTTCCCCAAAGTGCTGGCCTGTGGCGGTAGCTGGATGGTGAAGGATGAATTGATCAAGCAAGGCCAATTTGCCGAAATCACGCGCCTGACGCGCGAAGCCATTGAGATTATGCTGGGCTTCGAGCTGGCCCACGTGGGAGTAAACACGGCGGATGCGGCCGCATCGCTGGGGGTGGCTCGACAATTGGCTGCGGTCTTCAACCTGCCGCTCAAGGAGGGTACCAGCTCCAACTTTGCCGGCAAGGGCGTTGAAATCAACAAGAGCTTTGGCGTGGGCGCCCACGGCCATATCGCCATGGCCACCAACAGTATTACGCGGGCTTGTGTTTGGCTGGAGCGCAAGGGCGTGGCCATTGACCCGAACTCGGCTAAAAAGGACCCCTCCGGCGCGCTCCTCGCCGTGTATTTGAAAGACGAAATCGGCGGGTTCGCCGTGCATCTTTTGCAGAAGAAATAATTGCCACAAAAAAGCACAAGAAACACAAATAATATTCTGGTTTTTTAATATGTGAGTTTTGTGCATCTTTGTGGCTAAAAATGACTTAAATAAAAGGAAAATAGAATAATGAACAATAGAATAATCACCTTTGGTGAAATCATGCTGCGGCTGAAATCGCCGGGATTCGAGCGGTTGTTCCAGTCGCCGCTCCTGGAAGCGACCTTCGGTGGGGGCGAGGCCAATGTGGCGGTGTCGCTGGCGAATTTCGGCCTGAATGCGGCTTTTGTGACCGTCCTGCCGAAAAACGAAATTGGGGACGCCTGTATCGCGGAACTGCGCCGCTTCGGCGTGGACACCGCGCTCATCGTCCGAGGCTCCGGCCGCATGGGCATTTACTACTTAGAGAACGGGGCTGGTCAACGCGCCTCGAAAGTGATTTATGATCGCGCCCATTCCGCGATTGCCTTGGCCACCTCCGGCGCGCTGGATTGGAAGAAAATTTTTGCCGGCGCCACCTGGTTCCACATTACCGGCATTACTCCGGCCATCAGCCAATCCGCCGCCGACCTTTCCCTGGAAGCGGTGCAGGCGGCCCGGCAGGCCGGGCTGACCGTGTCCTGCGATTTCAATTATCGGGGCAAATTGTGGAAATACGGCAAGAGCGCTCCGGAGGTCATGACCGCGCTGGTCAAGTTCGTGGATATCGGCATCGCCAACGAGGAAGATTGCCAGAAATCGCTGGGCATCAAGTCGGAGATTAAGGTTGAGCAGGGCCGGCTCGACCCGGCGCAATACCGGGAGCTGACCGAAAAGGTGCTCAAGGCATTTCCCAACCTGAAAATGATCGCCATTACCCTGCGCGAAAGCCACAGCGCCGACAGCAACGGCTGGTCCGCCTGCCTGAACGACGGAAAGCAGTTCCTGGTAAGCCGTAAATATGAAATTACCGACATTGTGGATCGCGTGGGCGGCGGCGATGCGTTTGCCGCCGGACTGATTTACGGGCTCCTCAGCGGCAAGGGGCCCGAAGCGGCCCTGAATTTCGCGGTAGCCGCCAGTTGCCTCAAGCACACCATTCCCGGCGACTTTAATCGCGTCACGGCGGACGAGGCGGAAAAGCTCTCCGGCGGCGAAGGCTCCGGCCGTGTACAAAGATAATAATTTCTTTCCAGGCCCTAAGGCGGGCTAAAGCCCGCAACCCAAATTCGAAATCCTAATTTCGAAGCACGAAACAAATTCTCATGCCACTGGCAGATCCGCCTCTGGCGGAAAATGGCAAAAATATCAATGACAAAAACATGGAAAAACGTCTTTGTTTGGAATTTTGGCCATTTGGATTTTGGTATTGTTTCGAATTTCGGATTTCGTGTTTCGGATTTTCAGTTTATCAGAAAAATGTTCTCCGCAAACGTGTGTCATGTTTTAACGGAACGATCTAAGGCCCAGTAGCCGGCGCGGGCGTTTCCACCGTTAAAGGCGTTGGGCCATTCGACGAGATCGTTGCCGGGGCTGATTCTACTCGTGTCTCGGGCATGGGCGCCGCGAGTGGCGTAGCCGTGGGCGGAACATTGGTTTCCTCCGCAACTGGCGCAGGAACAAGTGCGGTCGGGAGCGAGGTTATTGTGGTCACGACTTCCGAGGCCGTGGATGTTGCCGCCTCAGCTAAGACTGTAGTTGCTGTCTCCGCAAGTGTCACGACAGCGCTCGCGGTCTCGGATGCGGTTGCTGTAGTCGCCGGCGCAGCAAGGCCGGGAATCGCGGTTTCGGGCGGAGTCGTTGTTATTCCCATCGAGACTGGCGCAGCGGTAGATGTTACCGAAGTCAGCAATCCGGGTGGCGCCGCCACAGGCGCTGCAGGCG
>JACPGN010000261.1 GCA_016182435.1 Lentisphaerota bacterium
AAGCTCATTAAAAAGTAGAAGGCGAACAAAGTCAGAAGCGCAGCCATGATGCCCATCAGCGCGCCCTTGCGAGCCGTGTGGACGCCGCAGGGGATTCCAAAGAGCGTCACCACCAGGCACGTCCAGGGCATGGCTAATCGCGCGTGCAGGTCCACGCTGATGCGGGCGGTTGTTTTTCCGGAAAGATTTTTGTGGGCGTGGATGAATTGCCAGAGTTCCCCGGATGAAAGGAAAGCCAGGTCCTTAACCTCGTGCAGGAAATCATCCGGAGTCTCCGTCCATTCCGCCATTTGGCGCTGGGGTTCGCTGATGACCGGGCCAATGGGATTATTGTAAAAATCATGCCGCTGAATGGTAACGTTGAACAGCCACCAGCGGCCGTCATAAAACTTGCCTTCCTCGGCGTGGATTGTGTCCAGGTCGGACCCGTCGGGCCGCTGCTGGACAACCTTGACCCCCTGCAGCGCGTGGGTGGTCGGGTCGAATTTGCTGATCGCCCAGATGCGGTGTTGTTCCTCGTTGTTGTAAGTCAGGTTCAGCGCGCAGTCGGTCAAACGCTCCTCGCCCTTTTGCTGCCGCTCAACGAACTGATTGGCCCAGTAGCTTGCCCAGGGCGCCACGGTTTCCTGGAGCGCGGTGATCAGCGCGCTGAAACTGAAGCCGGCGACCAGAATCGGAATCGTGAGCCGCAACAGGCTCACGCCGCTGGCGCGCATGGCGGTGAGCTCGTTGTTCTTGCTCAGTTGCCAGAGACCATAAAGCAGGCCCAGCAACAATGAAATCGGCAGGATAAACACCAATGTGGCCGGCAACAGATAGAGGTAATACCGCGCGATCTCAAGAAGCGGCGTCTGGGCGTCAATAAAATCGGCGAGATTCTCGAACAGGTCGTAGACGACGAACAACATGTAGAAGGCTATAAGGCAATAGGCCAGCGGCACAAGGAAATGGCGCAGGATGTATTTGTCAATGAGTTTCATGGTCTGTCCGCCCACAGCCGCGCGCAATCGGTAGCCCACCGCGATAGATTAGAGAGCCTCCTTTGCTTGTCAAGCGCGTTATGGATTGAACATCGGCACGCCATAGGGACCGTCGAGCAGGACGGCGGGAACAGCAGGCGGGTGCGCCGCCAGGTGGCGGTCAATGGCCTGCTGGACCATGCGCTCCGCCAGCGCGCGGCCGCGCAAGAGCGTAATTCCAGCGCCGCCATCTACGCCGGGCAGCCGCTGAGAGTGAAACGCCGCCCCGGTCAGTTGCGGCGCGCAATAGGTTAAATGTTCCAATCCGCCGAGCCGGCCGAAGGCCCGCGCCCACATTTGGACTTCCCATTGCTCGGGCACAAATGCCCAGTCCGGCGAAAAAATCCGGCGCTGAAAGCCTTCCGGCCCCTCCGCCGCCAACAGCGGCAGCACGCGTTGGTAATTCGGTCCGCCGAGGGGATCGGGATCCGTATGACAGGCCGCCAGCACCAAACGACCGCCCGGCCGAACGGCCTTGCTTCCCTCCACGGCGGCTTTGGCGGCCTGATAATGGTTGATTCCGGCGAAGCCGGCGTGCGTAACCACCAGATCATAGAGCCGCGTGATGCGAATGGCATGGGTAGCCAGCGCCTGCCGGGCCGCCGCGGCGTGCGCGAGTTCCATGTCGCCCGCGAAGACGCCGGTCAAGCGCTTGTCGCGATCCACCGTCGCGTTGATGATAAAATCGGCGCCCGCCAGCCGCGCGACGGCCAAGGCCTCCGCATGACACGGATTATCTTCCAATACCAGGCTGTCGCTGTGTTCATCGGCCATGAGGGAGGCGCCGTGAAAAACATGCGTGGCCGCCTCGCCAACCAGGCCCGGACAAATGGACTTGCGCCCGCCGCTCACGCCGGCCATGAAATGCGGCTCGACCAGCCCCGTCAGAATCTTGAGATCAGCGTCAAGGTAGAGCGCGTTAACCCACGCCTCCGTGCCGCGCGCCGTGCGGCCGATGCGGCGTAGCGCGGCGGCATCCGTGGCCTGGTGATTAACCACGGCGATCGAGCCGGCGAACACGCTCCCCGGCAGAAAGCGTTGCAACTCCGCGCGCGCCAGCGGACGATGCGTGCCGGTCGCCACCAGCAGGGTAATGCGCCGCACCCGTTGCTCGCGCAATACCTGGATCAGGGGCTCAAGAATGCCTTGTGCTCCGGTATAAGGAACCGGTCGGGTGTTGTCGCTGATAACAATGACGGCCTGGGCGTCCGGCTTGGCGCCGACCATGGAGCGCGCCAGATCGGCCAGCGGCTTGGCGCCAATTGGCTGCGCCAGAGCCTTGCCAATGGCCGCCGCTGGATCAGGCAACAGTCGTTCCTCGGGCAGCCGCAACAGGTCCGTTCGCTCCGGCACGCGCAGCGTCAGCGTTTCGGATCCGAATTCGAGTTGGATGGTTTTGGGCATCGCTCCGCGCCGGAATGATAACGCGCCAGCCATGTCAGGGTTCGACAACGTTGCCGCGATTTAACAGAAATTGCGGGTCGAGCGCGGCTTTGCAACGGCGGATTTCCTCGACGGCGGCGGGTCCGTAGCAGCGCAGAAAATCGGCGCGCTTGCGTTTGCCGGTGCCGTGCTCGCCCGAATACACGCCGCCCAGCTCCGCCGATTTGGCCACCAGTAGGTCATACAATTCGCGTCCGCGTTCAAGTTGCTCCTTTTGGGGCAGGAGCGTGAAATGCAGATGACAGTCGCCCAGGTGCCCGAATGACAGGTAATCCATGCTCGCCGCCCGCAGCAGTTGATGGGCGTAATCCAAAAACTCCTTGAAATGGTCGGGCGGCACGACGGTGTCGGTCATGATGGTATATGTGCCGCGGCGTTGGACCACTTCGATGGCATGCGCGGGCATGGAATGACGCGCCTCGAGAAACAATGCGCGCGCGCGGTCGTTGTCGAGCAGCAGGATAGCGTTCTCGTCCACGCCGCAGTCGGCCTGCCTCAGGATCTCCAGCCACGCCTCGGCGGCGTCTTCCGGCGCCTGGTCCCTGAGCGGCGCTTGAATATTAATCCCCACCTGATGATCGCCATGGAAAAGCGCGGCAGCGTGGGTCATATAATGCCGGCTGTTCACGCCGAAATACTCCAGCGCGGTCAGGGCGGTAAAATCTCCGCCCAGGCGCTGCCGCAAAATCTGGTGGAGCCGCACGGCCTCCGTTTCCGTCGGCAGCGAGAAAAAAAGGTCCAGGTAAGCGCGCGGACGGTCAATCAGTCGCAGTCGGCAGCCGGTCACCAGTCCGAAAATGCCCTCGCTGCCGACAATCAGATCCACGAAATCCATGACGCCCTGCGGCGCCGAAAACGGCCCGCTGGCATTTTTGAGCGCTGGCCGCGGATAGCGCGGCACGGCCAATTCGATTACGCGGTGCTCGTGGATTAACCGGAAACGGCCCTGCGCCGATACATATTGGCCGCGCGCGGCGTGCACCATGAGGCCATTCGGCAGCAGCACGTCGAGCGCGGCCACCCACGGGCGCGTGGCGCCCGCCGCGCCCGGCGTGAAACCCGAAGCGTTGCAGGCGATCGTGCCGCCGACCGTGGCGTCACTCCGGCTTGTAGGATCAATAGGATAGATCAATCCTCGCCCGCTGCGCTCCAGCACCTGAGAGCGCATCTCTTCGAGAATGAGCCCGGCGCTCGCCGTTGCCGTCTTCGTCGTTGTTTCCACCGTTACGGCGGGCGCGAGCAGTTGGGTCGTTGAAATTACCACCCCGCCCTCGGGCGTGGCGCTGCCGGTCAGGTTGGACTTGCCGGCCGACAGCGTGAAGGGAATACCAGCCTGGAAGCACCCGCGAAAGACAAGCGCGCCATCGCGTACGGACGTTGGCCGGCAGAGCGCTTCAGCGCGGCCGGGCAGATTGGAACTGTCCTGCGTGAATCCGGCGATGATGTCCTTGTCGAGCGTCAGTTCCACGCCGCAGCGTTCGCGCAAGAACTGCGCCAGACTGCCCAGCGTAGGCCGGCGCTCAGCGCAAAAGCGGTCGATCACCTGATACATTTCCGGCGGCGCCGCCGGCTGCAAGGGAATATGGTCATCGGCCATGTCTGCCTAAGGGCGCGTCCATAAATAACATGTACAAGAGCCTATTCGGACACGGCAACAGAGTGCCGTGGCTACAACAGTCCTGCGCTCTTCCTGTAGCCGCCCCACTCTGTTGGGGCGTCCGTTAACGGTCGTGGCACTACCGCCAACTTGATCAGGTTATTTATTGACGGTTCCTAACACGACTCTCGTCTTTTCAGCAGTCCGCCGTGCGGACTATTTCCTGCTCTTCCTGGCTTTCCTGGCCTTTTTGGCTTTCTTGACTGGAGTGCATCCACAGGTCTTGCACATCTGACCTCACCTCCTTTGGTGAAAAAGCAATCTCATTGGGCATCAGTGTACGGCGCTCATCCGGTCGCGTCAATAGAAATGCGGAAAGGCCTCAGTCTTGAGGGTAGGTTGTGAACATCAACGCTGTCATTCCCGCCCCGTGTCAAAGCACGGGATAAACTCCAGCGGGAATCCAGCATTGATTTTTCTGGATTCCCGATCAGGTCGGGAATGACAATCAGCCCTCAAGACTGCATTACGAAATGCGGAAAAACAAACTTGCCTTGGCCAATCGTGGGCCTATCCTGATTGTTGCCAGAGGAAATTAAACCGGAGATCCACGTATGCCCAGGCAAGCGCTGAAGGAACTTTCGGCCGTGCTGGCGGCCACGCACGCGCCATCCACGATGCAAAATTTGCTCGAGGCCCTGCTGACGCCCCAAGAACGCCGCCGGTTGGCCCTGCGCTGGCGCCTGGTCTGCCTGCTGGCCGCCGGCGAGCATCAGCGCGCCATTGCCCGTAAGTTGGGAGTCAGCCTTTGCAATATTACGCGCGGCGCCCGCGAGCTCAAACAACGCCCCGTGTTTCGCCGGAAGGTTGGCCAATTTATCCGCGCTCACCGGTGCCCGGAGAAATAACCATGCCGACTCTTGTCAACGAAGGAGCGCCGGACCGGGAGATCTCCAGCCGCGAAACTGAGCAACATCTTGCGCGGCTCGTGGAGCGCCTCGCGGAGCGGTGGGGATCCGCCGGCCTTTCCGCCTCTGGCGGATCTGCCTCCGGCAGAAAGAAAGTCCTGCTGATCCCACCGGACTTTTCGCGCTTCCATTCCGGCGCGGGCGCCATTTGCAGCCGGCTTTATGCTTTGCTGGCCAAGCGCGCGGCGGTCGAGCTCCTGCCGGCTCTGGGCACGCACCGGCCGATGGGCGCCGCCGAAATTTCCAGGATGTTTCCCGGCGTGCCGCGCGACTGCATCCGCGTTCACGACTGGCAGACCGGCCTGACGCCCCTGGGCGCGATTCCGGGCGAGCGGCTCAAGGAACTGAGCGCCGGCTTGGTGGATTACGCCATCAACATTGAAATTGACCAGTTGATCGCCCTGGGCAAACATGATGCCATCATCTCGGTCGGACAGGTGGTGCCCCATGAAGTCATCGGTATGGCTGGCGGCAACAAGAACATCCTGGTGGGTTGCGCCGGACCGGATACGATCAACAAGAGCCATTTCCTCGGCGCAGTCTGTAACATGGAGCGCCTTATGGGCCGGATCGAAAGCCCGGTGCGCGCTCTGCTCAACGAGGCCGAGGACTGCCTGATGCGCCATCTGCCGGTGAGCTATATTCTGACCGTGCGCGCCAGGAATGCCGCCGGCAAGCTGGTCACCCGCGGCCTCTTTGCCGGCAATGATCGCGAGAGCTTCGTGGCGGCCGCGCGCTTGAGCCAGGCGGTCAATATCGTCAAAACGCCGCGCCTTAAAAAAGTGGTGGTGTATCTCGATCCCGGCGAATTCAAGAGCACCTGGCTGGGCAACAAGGCGATCTACCGCACGCGCATGGCCATTGCTGATGGCGGTGAACTGCTGGTCCTGGCGCCGGGCGTGGCGGAATTCGGCGAGGCCGCGATTATTGAGCGCCTGATCAGGCGCTACGGCTACCGCGGCACACCCGCGACCTTGCAGGCCGTCTCCGCGGACGCCCAACTGCGTGAAAATCTGGCGGCGGCCGCCCATCTCATTCACGGCTCCAGCGAGGGCCGCTTCACTATTAACTACGCCCCGGGAGGCTTAAGCCGCGCCGATATTGAAGGCGTCGGGTTCGGCTACGCCGATCTTGGCCAAGCCCTGGCGCGCTACAATCCGGCGAAACTGAAAGAGGGGTTTAACACCTTGTCCGGTGGCGAAGAAATTTATTACATTGCCAATCCGGCCCTGGGCCTCTGGCAGGCGGAGGCATGAAGCAAACGTTGAACGTCCAACGTCGAATGAAATGAAGGTAAGGCATCTCAGTCTTGTGGGTAGGTTGTGAACCTCAATGCCGTCATTCCCGCGAAAGCGGGAATCCAGCATTGCCTGCCCGGCCACAGGCCAGGGATTTTTCTGGATTCCCGATCAGGTCGGGAATGACAATCAGCCCACAAGGCTGAGGGATTACAAATGAAGAGCAGAACTTTGCCATTGGAAATTGGATTTCAGGAGGCCTCATGCAGAATATTCCCGTGCTGACCGTGTGCGAGCGGACCCTGGCGCAGGCCTATGAAAAGGCGCTTATCGCCTTGTATGAGCGCGGCATCGCCTTCCGCACGCAGTATGACAAGCCGGGCGATCCCCCCAGCTTAGACGCCACGCTGAACATGACCATTCTTGAGCCGCTGGCTGACCCAATGATTCACAAGGCTTTTCCCGGCGGTATCGAGGACTTGCGCGAGTATGTAATGGAAGTGCAGGGCCTCAAGGATCACTGGGTCAAGAACCTGAACGATCCGGCCGATACCCGCTGGGAATATACCTATCACGGGCGCCTGCAGAATTATGGTCAGTGGCGTGAAAAACAGGGGGGCCAATCCATCTGGACGGGCCCTTTTGTTCTGAACCAGGTTGAGCGGGTCATTGCCAAGCTTGCCGAGCAGCCCTTCACCCGCCAGGCGCAGATGATCACCTGGATGCCGAATCTGGACCTGGATTGTTATGATCCGCCCTGCCTGCAGTCGCTCTGGTATCGCATCGTGGAGGACTCTGAAGGCCTCGGCTGGCTGAACTGCAACATCCGCTTCCGCAGCAACGACGCCTGGGGCGCTAATTTCATGAACATGTTCGGCTTCACGCTCTTCAACCGCGAGGTCATTGCCGCCGGCGTGCAAGCGCGCCGGAAAAAGGAGCTCCGGCTCGGACGCCTGAACTGGCAGGCCGATTCCTTCCACATTTACGGCAAGGATATTGCCGGCGCCCGCCAGCGATTGTTCGACCGCCTGGCCAGTACGCGCTTTGAGGACCGTGTCTATAATTTTTACGACCCGGAGATCCAGGAGATTTACCAGGAAGCTGAAGCCGCGATCCGCGAAAAAATCCGGGCCTACGACTCCGGCCAGCGCGCGTGACTTAAGTGAACGTAGGGCAATGCCGTTTGCCTGTCATTCCCGCGCAAGCGGGAATCCAGGGT
>JACPGN010000258.1 GCA_016182435.1 Lentisphaerota bacterium
CGCGAACCCGCAATGGGCGGCTCTTCGCCGTAATGCGCGCCATACCGGAAAATCTGCGCGAAAGTTCCGGAACGGCAATAACCGGACTGCCCTGCCGCGCGATTGACCCCGCAGCGGCGCGGGCACAACTCGCAATGCTCCAGGGCTCCTGTTATCGGATTGTTGATTCCGGATTTTTGATTTCTGATTTCCGTCATCCGTCTTCCGGTGCCCATCGTCTTCCATTCGGCATTGGACGTCCCGCTCTGAGCGGGATAAATTGGGCGCCCCGCCTGCAGCGCTATGCGCAGCATTGCGGGCAGGTTGCCCCGCGTCCCGCAAGGTTCGATGTTGGATGTTTGCTTCTCTACTCTTCGTCTGTCATCTTCCATTCAGCATTGGACGTTCGGCGTTCGACGTTGGATGTTGGATGTTTGCTTCTCTGCTCCGCCCTCCGACCTCCGTCGTCCGTCATCCCGCGTGGCGCGGGACAAGTCCGTCGCTTACCACGCGTCCCGCGTGGTCCGTCATCAGTCGTCTTTCATTCGGCGTTGGACGTTGGACGTTGGGCGTTGGATGTTTGCTTCTCTGCTCCTTGTCTGTCGTCCGTCGTCCGCCCTCCGCCTACTCTTCCTCTTCCTTGGTCTTTTCGGCGCTGGCAACAACCTTCTGCGCGATTGCGTTGGGCACGATATCATACCGGGCAAACTTGATTTCAAAGGCGCCGCGTCCGCCCGTGAGGCGGCGCAATTCGGAATAATAGCGGAACACTTCCGCCTGGGGCACTTCCGCGATAATGATCTGGGCGCCATCCTCCAGCTCCACGCCCAGAATCCGCCCGCGCCGATGATTCAAGTCGCCGGTAATGTCGCCCATGAACTGCTCCGGCGCCGTGACGCGCACGGTCATGATCGGCTCCAGCAGGACCGGCTTGGCCTTGGTCAAGGCCTCCGTGAACGCGCGCGCCGCGGCAATCTTGAAGGCGATTTCCGAGGAATCCACGTCGTGGTAGGACCCGTCATAGACGGTAACCTTGACCTCAACCACCGGGTAGCCGGCCAGGACGCCACGGGCGCGCGCCTCAACAAACCCCTTTTCGCAAGCGGGGATAAAATTCCTGGGAATGACCCCACCCACGACCGCGTCCACGAACCACTCTTCATCATCCGGCCGTTTGGCCTGGACCTTGCAATACACTTCGGCATATTGGCCGCGGCCGCCGGACTGCTTTTTGTGCTTATAATGGCCTTCCCCCAGTCCGGTGGCCGTTTCCTTGTAGGAGACCTTGGGCACTTTGAATTCCGCGTCCAGGTTGCTGCGCTTTTTCATCAACTCATGAACCAGCTCCAGGTGCGTATCGCCCATTCCGGAAAGGACGGTCTCGCGCGTGTCCGCGTGCCGTTCAACCAGCAGGGTCGGATCATCTTCCACCACACGCGCAAGCGCAACGCCGATCTTGTCCTCGTCGGCCTGGTTCTTCGCCGAAACGGCCACGGATAGCACCGGCTTGGGAAATACCACAGGCTCAAAGGCGAACTTCTGCCCCACGGCGCAAAGAACGTCGTTAAGTCCGGTGTTCTTCAATTTGGGCAAGGCGACCATATCGCCGCACTGGGCCTGCGAAAGAGCAACGGGTTTGCGGCCCTGCGGCTGGAGCAGTACGCCGACTTTTTCCTTCTGGCCCCTGGTGGCATTGAAAATTTCCATGTCTTCCTTCAGCATCCCGCCGTAAATACGCACATAAGCCAGCTTGCCGGCATAGGGATCGGTCACGTTGCGCCAGACCACGCCCACGAACGGCGCTTGCGGAGCGGGATTGACCGCCGTGCCCGCGGCATCCTTGAGGGCTCGCTCGAGCGGATTGGGAAATAACTGGACTATGCCGCAGAGCAATTCGCTGACGCCCAGGTCCTTGGGCGTCATGACCGCAAAAACGGGAATCAGGCTGCCGGCGCAGACCGCGGCGCGCAACCCCCCGGTAATTTCCTCGGCCGTTAATTCCGCGCCACCCAGATATTTTTCCAGAAGCGCGTCACAAGTTTCAGCCGCGCGCTCAATGAGCGCGTTTTTATACGTCTGGGCCGCGGCGTCCCCAGGCGCTTGCGCAGCTAACACCTCAATCACGCCTCCCGCCGCGGGGAACACGACCGGCGCGCATTTCGCTCCCCAGGTTTTTTGCGCTTCGGCCAGGACCTTGCCAAAATCGGCGTTTTCCTTGTCAAGGCCGGTAACCACGATACCCCTGGGCAGCCCCAGAGCCGCGCAGCGGCGCCAGGCGCGGAGCGTGCCCACCTGAATGCCGGCGGTGGCGTCAATGGTAATAAGCGCCGCATCGGCCACGCGCGTGGCGCAGAGCACTTGCCCATGGAAATCGTCGAAGCCCGGGACATCGCTGAAAGACATCTGGATTTTGCGAGCGCCAGTCTTAAAGACGCCGGTGAACGACTGCGTGTACAAACTGATTTTACGGCTGATTTCCTCCTCGGTAAAATCGCTCAGGCTGGTGCCGGCGCTGACCTGGAGCGGTTTATCAGTCAG
>JACPGN010000267.1 GCA_016182435.1 Lentisphaerota bacterium
ACTGCGGCGCAAGACCGCGCTCAGGTTTTTCTGCAGGGCCGTGCGGGTGCGGGGCAAGCCGGCCTGCTCCATGCGTTCGGCAAACTCCGGGTCAAAGCCGATGGTCACGCGGTCGGCCTGCACCGCCGCCGGCCGCGCATCCAGGAGACAGCCTCTGGCCAGCGGCACGGCTTTGCCGATCTGCTCTACCAGCTCCGGCCAGACTTTGACCAGATGCGCGAGTTCGTCGCCATCCGGCGCATCGCCCGGCGGCTTGACACTGGGTTTATCCAGCGAGTCGCCCGGCGAGCTGACGCTGGATTTTGCCGGGGCCGAGGACGAGGACGCCGCCGGCTCAGCCGGCGCCAGGGCCGGCGGAGCGGAATTACTCGTGCTCCCGCCTCCCGCCTTCGCGAAGCCTGCTCCGGCGGGCGTAGGAAGGTCGCGTAGCCCGCTATGGCGGGCGAAGGAAGGTTGTAGTCCGGCAGCCGCCGGACCATTTCGCAGAGTAGCATCAGCCAGGCTGCGCCTTAAATCCTCGATTCGCCGCAGGACTTCATCCAACGCAATAATGGCGACACTGCGTGAACAGCGGATTAGCGCGGTTTCCAGTAAGGTTTTCTGGGAAAGCGCATAGGGCAGGCGACTGGAAGTTTCCATCAGGATATCCGCGATGCGCAACAGTCGCTCCGTGTTGGTCAACGCCGCCTGGGTCTTCAAGACGGCCAGTTGCCCTGGCGTCAACTCCTGCTTGACCACTGCTTCACCTGAGTGCAGGTAGACCAGCAGGTTGCGGCAGTGTTCCAGCAGTTCCAGCAAGAGCCGCGGCATGTCCTTCCCGTTTTGATCAAGCGCCTCCACCTGTTGGATAACCCCGGTTACATCGCCTTGCAGCAGGCAGCTTGACAGGTTTTCGAGGGCTTCCCGCGCGACGAGGCCGAAGGCGGCCAGCACCGCTTCTTCATGGATCTCCTTGCCTTGGAAAGAGATCAGCAGGTCGAGCGCGGATTCAGCGTCGCGCAGCGCTCCTTCGGCCACGCGGGCTATGGCCAGCAAGGCGTCCTCGTCTATGGTCAAGGCTTCATCCTGCGCAATCAGGCGCAGCCGTTCCACCAGCAGGCTAAGCGGTATGCGGCGCAGGTCGAAACGCTGGCAGCGCGACAGAATCGTGGCCGGCACTTTCTGCGGCTCGGTGGTGGCCATGAAAAATTTGACATGCTCTGGCGGCTCTTCGAGAGTCTTCAAGAGGGCGTTGAAGGCCTCCATGGTGAGCATGTGCACTTCGTCAATAATGTAAATCTTGAAGCGCCGGGTCGGCATATACCGGATGGTGTCCCGCAGGGCGCGAATCTCATCAATGCCGCGATTGGAGGCGGCATCGAGTTCGTGGACATCGAGGCTGCCCCCCCGGGCGATTTCCTCGCAGGCATCGCACTTACCGCAGGGCGTGGGGGAGATGCCTGAGCAACAATTCAGGGCCTTGGCGAAAATTCGCGCGATGGAGGTTTTGCCAACTCCGCGCGGACCTACAAAGAGATAGGCATGCGCCACGCGACCAATGCGGATGGCGTTGGTCAGCGTTTGAACGACGTGCGGCTGGCCGACGACCTCGGCAAACTGTTTGGGCCGCCATTTGCGCGCGAGCACTTCATAGGCCATAAAATCACCTGCTCTTTAATTTAGGCCGTAGGAACGGCAACTGTTTCACCTCTCCCTCGGGAGAGGTCGATCCCGCTACGCGGGATCGGGTGAGGGGCAACCACCAGACACCCCTCACCCTACCCTCTCCCAAGGGAGAGGGAATAACATTGAAATTCCTTAGCATTGTTTACCTACTTCCCGGGCCGCCCGGAACAGATTATCGAGAAGCAGAGGCAATTTCGCCAGGGGCACGGCCGAAAAAGCCAGGCGGATGACGCCGTGCATGACGATTACGCCGGTAGAATAATCCGCCAGGAGCTTGCGCCGCACGGTTTCGGGGTCGGCGCGCGCCAGGCGCACACACATGAAGTAGCCCGAATTAAACGGCAGGGGGGTAAACTCCTGGGCATATTCGGGGTGCGCCAAAAGGATTTCCTTGACTCGGCCGTAACGCGCGCGCAGCAGCTCATATTTTGTCCGTTTTTCATCTTCATAGGCGCCATCGCGGTAAGCGCTCAAGAGCAACGCCTGGCTCAAGTTCGCGGCGTTGGAAATGTTGCCGCGGATTGCCCCGCCGGTTTTAGCTTCCAAGGCTTCGTACACGGCGCCGGCGCCGCCGCGAATCCCGTAGGTAATAAAGCCTACCCGCAAGCCCCAAACATAATCCTCCTTGGTCGGG
>JACPGN010000041.1 GCA_016182435.1 Lentisphaerota bacterium
CAGAGCAAGGCCGCGCTCCTGGAAATCGGCGCGGGTTGCGGCGCGCTGACCGGACTGTTCGCCGAACGCGTGGAGCAGGTGGCCGCCGTGGAGCTCTCCGAAAAACGCTGCCGGATTATCGAGCGCCGCTACCCGGAGCGCGCAAATCTGGAAATCATCGCGGGTAATTTCATGGACATGGCCTGGCAACGCTCGTTCGATTACATCACCTTGATCGGCGCGCTGGAATATACGCGCGCGTTCATCCAAGCTCCGGACCCCTACCGGGAACTGCTGCGCAGGATCGCGGCGGCCTTAAAGCCGGAGGGTGTATTGTTCATCGCCCTGGAAAACAAGTTGGGCCTGAAATACTTCGCCGGCGCGCGCGATGATCACACCGGACGCCAATTTGACGCTCTGGAGGGTTATCCCGACGGAAATCGGATGGAAACATTCACGCGCAACGAACTCTCCGCCATGTTGCGCCAGGCTGGCTTTGCCGAACAGACGTTTTATTATCCCTGCCCGGATTACAAATTCCCCATGGAAATCTTCAGTGACGACTGTCTGCCGGCCGTTAATCACCTGCTGCCGGAGGCGCCCAATTACGACCAGGAACGGCTGCGCCTGTTCAGCGAACCGCTGGCCTGGCGTACGATTATCCGCGACGGCCAGTTTCCCCTGTTTGCCAACTCGTTCCTGGTCCTGGCTTCACGGAAGAAGGCCAGCGCGGCGGCGGGAGCTTCGGCGCCATGAGTACTTTCAACCGTAAGAAGCTGTGCAAGAATTGAATTCAGACGGTCGGGGTGGAACCCGACCCTCCATTTTCCAAAAAATAGCTTGATTTCATCAATGGCTCGCCATCCCGCGCGGCGCTGGATAAACGCGCTTGCCACGCTCTTGGCGTGGCCACGAGTGGAGGGACGACTTCCACGTCGTCCGCAATTTTTTCGCGCGTTCCAACAGTTTCATTGCCAAGTATAAGAAGCCAAGCTAACAACATACAACAACGGGATTAATCATGAACTCATTCGTAATCCAAGAGATCAAAGCCTCCATTGAGGTGAAACAGGCAATCCTGGCGGATGCCGCTCTGCTCGGACTCATTCAGCAGATTGCCGAACAAGCCGTCCGCGTCTATCGCGCGGGGCACAAGCTCCTGCTGGCCGGCAACGGCGGCAGCGCCGCCGATGCCCAACACATTGCCGGCGAACTGGTCAACCGCTTTCGCTTCGACCGCGCGGCCTTGCCGGCCGTGGCGCTTAGCACGGACACTTCCGTGCTGACTGCCATCGGCAACGACTCCGGTTTTGACCAGGTATTTGCCCGCCAGGTCGAGGCGCTGGGCGTCTCCGGCGACATGTTTATCGGTATTTCGACCTCCGGCAAATCGGTGAATATTATCCGCGCGCTTGAGGTGTGCGCTGCGAAGGGAATTATTCGGGTAGGGTTCACCGGCCAAGGCGGCGGCGAGATGGCGCGGCTCTGTGATTATTGCCTGGCCATGCCCTCGCGCGAGACGCCCCGCGTCCAGGAAGCGCACATCATGATCGCCCATATCTTCTGCGCGCTCGTGGAAGAAACTCTTTTCGGCAAGGGCAGCGCTACGTGATGGCCTGGTGTAGCCGCCTCACTCTGTTGAGGCGTTCTCGTTGGTGTAGCCGCCTCACTCTGCTGAGGCGCATTTGGATCGTACGCGGCAGCAGAGTGCCGCGGCTACATTCTGTTGCGACGCTTTTGCTCAAAACGCGACAACCCCGCCAATCCGGACCGCGTTTTACATCACCAGGCCGCGCAGCGCGGCCTTCAATTCCTCCGTCCCCTGGCGCTCCAGGGCGGAAACAAGCAGGGGCTTTTGCCCCGTGCGCGCGATAAATTCCGGCAGATTCTCCAGGGCCGCATCTAGATCCATTTTATTGGCCACGGTCAGCGCCGGCCGCTGGAGCAGAGCCGGATCATAACGGTTCAACTCGTCGCGCAGGATGGCATAATCGTCCGCCGGATGCCGGCCATCGGCGCCGGCCATGTCAATCACGTAAATCAAGCCCCGCGTGCGTTCCACGTGCCGGAGGAAAGTGTGGCCCAGGCCCGCGCCCTCATGCGCGCCCTTGATCAGCCCGGGAATATCCACAACTTTGAGGGAAGCGCTCGTATCGTAGGGAATTGTGCCGATGATGGGGTTCAGGGTCGTGAACGGGTAGGCGGCAATCTTGGGGTGGGCATGGCTGATTGCCGTCAGCAGAGTGGATTTTCCCGCATTGGGAAATCCAATCAGCCCCAGGTCCGCCACAATTTTAAGATCCAGGCGCAGCCGCCGCTCTTCGCCCGGTTCACCGTCAGAATGTTCCCGCGGCGCCTGGTGGACATTGGTTTTCCAGTGGCAATTGCCCAGGCCGCCCTGGCCGCCGCGCGCCACGCTGAGCTGCTCGCCAGGCTTGAGCAGTTCGCCCAGGATTGCGCCCGTGGCTTCATCCCGCACAACCGTGCCGCAGGGTACTTGTAAAATCAGGTCTGCGCCGTTGCGCCCGTGCTGTTTCTGGCCTTTGCCATCCTCGCCGTCTTCGGCCTCCTGACGCGGCTGGTAATAGAAGGCGATGAGTGAATCTACGTCCGGGTCAGCCTGCAGGATGATGTGCCCGCCGCGGCCGCCATCGCCGCCATCGGGTCCGCCGTAGGGAATGTATTTCTCGCGCCGGAAGCTTACGGCGCCGTCGCCGCCCCGGCCGGCGTGGAAGTCGGCGGCGGCGGTCTCAACAAACTTGAAGCCTTTCACTTAGTGCAGTCCACGCGAACGCGCTTGCCTTCCTTTTCGAACCGGACGATGCCTGCTTTCAGGGCAAAGAGCGTGTCGTCCCGGCCGCGTTTGACATTCAGCCCCGCGTGCATCCGGGTGCCGCGCTGGCGGATAATAATGCCGCCGGAGGTTACCTCCTGGCCGTCGTAGCGCTTAATGCCCAGCCGCTTGCCGCAACTGTCGCGCCCGTTCTTGGCGCTGCCTGAACTTTTGCCGCTTGCCATAACACACTCCTAAAGACATTTAACCGGATATCACTGATTACACTGATACTGACCATATCCGTGCCATCAGTGTCCGCCACGGGCGGATCTGCCTGTGGCATGATAATCCGTGGTGCGTAATTATTGCGGTCAGGTGACGCTCTCAATTTTCAGGATCGTCAGCTCCTGCCGGTGACCCACTTTGCGCTCGTAGCTCTTGCGCCGCTTCTTCTTGAAGGACACCACCTTTTTCCCGCGCTTATGCTCAAGGACCACGGCGCTTACCTTGGCGCCGGCTACCTGCGGCTTGCCTAAGGTCAGCGTAGTGCCATCCGATACGGCCAGGACCGGGAAGGTATCAACCTTATCCCCTTCCTTGGCCGGGAGCCGTTCCACCGCCAGCCTCTCGCCCGCGTGCACGCGGTGCTGTTTTCCCCCGGTTTGAATTACCGCGTAAGCTTTCATTGCCTATTTCCTTCCCAGCTCGCCCCCGCCCTGGCCCTTAAAGCCCTTAAAAGCCGCTCAGCATAGCCAAGTCGGCAAGCCTGTCAACAGCAAACACGACAAATGCTGGAAAACTGGAAAACGGGCATTGGCGAGAATACGCATGGCCCGTGGCGAGCATTGGCGGGTACTGACCAGAACCGGCCCGCATGGCTTTACAGCACTACGACCGATCGTTCATGCCGGAGGCAGATCCGCCTCCGGCAGAAATATGTACGTAGATTCTGCTTCAAAACTCGCCCGGTGAGGGCACCGGGCCTACAAAACGGCCCATTTCCTGTAGGCCGCGTGCCCTCACGCGGCGTTAATCCGGGGTTTTTCAGCAGAATCTACGTTGACGGCTGACCCCGAGCTCTCCTGTAAAGTATTAATTCGAGGGCCGGTCTAATCCCGCCTATGAAAACCACCCACTCGTCAATGTCTATTGTACCGGGACAGCCTCTGGAACATGACCCCGGAACACCAGGCCCTGGTACACACGACGGGTACATTACCGTCGGCCATCGCTTGCCAATCGATCATCCAATTTCATTCCGGCCAAATTCATCCGGTTTCAACCGGCGCTTGCCCCGCATACCCAAGGCTCGTTTTCTTCTTGCAATGATAGTTTCAAGCTATTAGTATTGCATTGTTTTAACAAAAGGATAAAACAATTCAAATGGAGATCGAACTGAAAGTTCAAACCGCCGATCCGTTGCACGTGCAGATCCAGTGTCGCCTGGAAGCGCTGATTCGTAGCGGAGAATTGGCGCCAGGGGAACGCATCCCGCCGACCATAACTCTGGTAAAGAAATGGGGGGTGCATTCCGTGGCCATTCAAAAAGCCATGTCGAGTTTGGCTGCGGCCGGTCTCATTGAACGCAAATCTCGCCGAGGAACTTTCGTACGATCCTCCGCGGACAAGGCCGTCGTTGGGGTGCTCGTCTCCTTCGATCTTCTCGACGAGCGCGCCCATTTTTACCGCGCGCTGGTGAGGGCCACCCAGGAGGAAATCGGCCGGCATGAATGGCGCAGTCTCACCTATGATCGTCTCGGCCTGCCTGCGTCGAAGGCCCGCGCCGAGGTGGTCGAACATTTGCGCCATGATCTGCGCCATCATCGCTTCAACGGCCTGGTGCTGCTGGGATACCCGCCGGCTTATTTGAAGCAGGACAAATTTCGCATTGATCTGCCGCTCACTCGTTTTTTACCAATGGGCGCGCCAGCCCACGAAGTGACGGTGGAATTGGATTACTACGACTTTACGCACAGCGCTTTCGCTTACCTCGCCGAACGCGGCCGAAAACAAATCGCTTATTTTCGCCCCTTCGCGCAAGGGAAGTTTACGGTCACACGCGACCTGGATGGTTTCGCGGACGCTGCCGCCGCCCAGGGACGGCAAATCGCGCCCGAGTCCATTTATCGAACGGATGATCCTCCCCCGGTCGGAGCCGGTTCGCTGGAACAGGTTTCGCGCGCGCAGATGCTGCAGTGGATTAAGCGTTGGCCGCGAGGCCGGCGACGCCCCGACAGCGTGATCGTCGCGGACGACATTCAGATGCGCGGTGTGGCGCAGGCACTGCACGAACGAGGCCTAAAGGTGCCGGATGAACTCGAAGTGGTCTGCGCGGCGAACGAAGGGATCGAGCATTTTTACCACGTGCCCGTGACGCGCTATGAATTTTCGCCGCGTGAAGTGGCGCGGCAGTTGCTTTCCGTTCTATGGAAACGGATGACGGGTGAAACGGTGGGCGGACTGCCGCTGCGCATTCGGGGGAAAATCAAGCGAAAGGAAAACTAAATGAAAAAATCATACGCATTGCTTGCCGCGTTGACGGCCTTGGCGGCGGCCTTGGCGCCCATGGCCCCGGTCTATGCGACGGACTGGTTTGTGGCAACTAATGGAACCGGAAATGGAACAAGCTGGGCAAATGCCACCAACAGCATCCAGGGCGCAATAGCTGCGTCATCCGCCGGCGATACGGTCTGGGTTTCCAATGGCGTGTACAACACAGGCGGAATTATAGGCTATCCCACCGGCACGGTTCTGACCAACCGGGTTGCAATTTACAAGGCAATCACCGTCAGGAGCGCAAACAACGATCCGACCAATACGATCATCAAGGGTGAATGGGATCCTGGCACAACAAACGGTCCGGCGGCCTTGCGCTGCGTGTACATGACCAATGGTTCTTCGCTGATCGGGTTCATGTTGACCAATGGCGCCACGTTGGCAGCGGGGGCTGCCAACGATACATACGGTGGAGGGATATGGTCTCAATCAACCAATACGATGATCTCCAATTGCGTACTGACCGGTAATTCGGCGCTCTACGGCGGCGGAACGTACTACGGCGCGTTGTATAACTGCACGCTGAGCGGAAATTCGGCGGTCTTCTCCGGCGGCGGAACGTACTACGGCGCGTTGTATGACTGCACGCTGAGCGGCAGTAATTATACGACCTCCACCGCCGCAGAGTACGGCGGCGGCGGAGCGGCCTACGGCAACCTGTATAACTGCACGATAGTCAGCAACTACTCGGCGCGCTACGGCGGCGGAGCGTTCCAGGGCACTCTGATGCAATGCACGCTTAGCTACAATTCGGCCAGCCGAGGCGGTGGAATGTACTACGGCACCCTGACTAACTGCACGCTGATCAGCAATTCGGCATCCTTTGGCGGCGGAACGTATTACGGCATCCTGACTAATTGCGTGCTGACTGGCAATTCGGCACCCTCCGGCGGCGGAGCGTACGGCAGTACCCTGTTCAACTGCACGCTGACCGGAAATTCGGCATCCTCCGGCGGCGGCGGCGGAGCGTTGGTCGGCACCCTGTATAACTGCACACTGACCGGAAATTCAGTGCCCGCCGGCGAAGGCGGCGGAGCGCGCAATAGCACACTATATAATTGCACGCTGACCAGCAATTCGGCGGGCACGCTCGGCGGTGGAACATACGGCGGCATCCAATATAACTGCACACTGGCCGGCAATTCGGCGACGAATTTTGGCGGCGGAGCATACGGCGGCATCCTGATTAACTGTATTGTCTACTTCAATAGCGCAGCCGTCGGATCAAACTGGAATGCGGTCGCGGCATTTACAAATACCTGCACAGCGCCGGCCGCCGCGGGACCTGGGAATATCACGGCCAATCCGCTGTTTGTGGATAGGAACGCGGGTAACTATCGCTTGAGCAAGGATTCGCCGGTCATCAACGCGGGGACAAACTTTTCGTGGATGACCCCGCCCGATGTGCGCAGTAAAGACCTGGACGGACATCAGCGGATAGACCGATTCAGCGAGCAGGTTGATATGGGCGCTTATGAATATTTGCCCAGCGGCACAGTTTTCACCGGGCGCTAAGTTGGTGCATAGGAATTTCCCGCCAGCGTGCTCGCCATAGCTTTTCCGCCTCCGGCGGAAGCGACGGCGGGAGGCGGGTCTGCCTACGGTATGATCCGCCATTATAGGCGGATCCGCCTTTTTTTGCGGACAATCCCGCCGGGTCAGGGAACCCGGCCTACAAAAAATGCTGTAGGCCCGGTGCCCCTGGCCGACGCTCGGGCAGGCCTCACCGGGCGTCATAAAAGTTGCCCCGTTCATCGGGGCCTAATTCAATAAATGAAGACGACAATATATCGGATACCGAACGGCCAACGCGCATGGTTGGGGGTTCTGCTCGGTGGCGTCCTGTGCGCCACCCAGCTCTACGCGCTTGCCACGCGCTACGCGTGGGATGAGAGTGGTTTCACCCTGACTGATTACCTCGGCCGCACCTGGCGCAACGAGTGCGTGGTGTTTCCGATCGACAAGACTCAATGGAAGGCGGCGAACTCGGGACGGGCGTTGGTCGGGTCCGATGGAAAACCTGTCCTCTATCAAATTCTGCCCGGCGCGTCGAAGGACGATCCGCGCTCAATCGCCTTTCTTGCCGATCTCGATCCGTTCGAGACGCGCGCCTATCGGTTCACCAACTCGACCGCAAAGGCGCAGTCCGATTTGAAAATCGAAGAAACCGACGATTTCATTCGCATTTCGACCGCCTCGACTGGAATCTCCCTTCGCAAGAAACTCGCAAGCGGCTCAGCGCCGATCGAGGGCATCCGCCTTAAATCGGGCAAATGGATCGGCGCGTCTCGGCTCGTCAGCACCAATCACCCGCTCAGTTCCTACACCGCCGAGATCGCCGCGCGCGGGCCGGTATTCGCGGAGGTGGTTTGTCGGGCGACGTTCGCGGCGACGAACCAATGGGTGATGCGATTCCGCGTGCCGGCCCGCGATCCGGTCGTGCTCGTGGATGAAACCTGCTCCCTCCAGGATGATTCGCAGTTGGTTCTGTCACTGAGTGAGAATTTCACTCCCGACAGCCTGCTGTACCGCGTCGGGAGACATCCGTTGCCGGGCAGCGCCCTTGCCCTTCGCGGCGTTCCGTTTGGCGCGTACGATACGTGGAAGTTTTCGGCGAATAAAACCGGGCCGGTGTTCGTTCTCGAGCCCTGGTTGCATTGGTGGGAAAACGAGCGTCAGGGCGTGTGGTTCGGGTTATACAACGAAAGCGGCGCCGACTTGTCCAGCGTTTCGCGGGATTTGCTCGCCATCGGCGCGCGCGAGGCGGGAACCTGGGTAGACCCGTCGGTTGCCGCCGCAAAGCGATCCCCGGCGCGCATTGACCTGATGCGCACCGAGCGCGGATTAGAAATGCGTTTTCCGCTCAGACTGGGCCAGCGGAAATGGTTGATTGCGACGGTGGACAAGGACGCCTGCCTCGCCGGGATGAAAGACGAGAAAGCCGCCTTGGAAGCGCCCTTGCCGCAACAGTACCTGATCAAGCACGGCGATTTCCCGCTCAACGTCGTTAAGGACTACGTCCTCCAGTGGAAGGTGGACCACACGAAGTATCCGAATCTGTTTCTGACAAAAGCGGACGTGGAAAAGTTCCGCTTGTCGGTGACGAACAGCGCCGGGAATGAGCTCAAGACTTATCTCATCACGGGCAACGCCGAGCTTGGCCGAAAGATTATCAACGGGATCAGTCTGCAAGGGTACGTGGATGGCTATGTCAAACGGGGCACGCTCAGCAGCGCTCCGTCCATTTCTTCGCCCTCGGTGTTATTTGTGGCCGACCTGATGCTGAACAGCCCTCAACTCACGCCCGCCGAGCGCGAGCGCATCCTGGCGCAGGCGGCCTTCCTCGGTTACACGCTGGATCGTCCCGATAACTGGTCGCCCGAGCGCGGGTTTTCCGCCAATCCCAACATGACCACCCAGATCCGAGCCAGCAAGGTCATGGTGGCCTGTTTCATTCCATCGCATCCGCAGGCGAAACGCTGGGTAAAGGACGGACTCGATGAGTTGAAAAGCCAAATCGACAACTGGGCCGACGCCAACGGCGGCTGGCTCGAAGCGCCACACTACGCGACGGTTTCCTACGACGCGCTCCTTGGGACGTTCCTCATGGCGCATAACGCGGGATTCGGCGACCACCTCTATCACCCGAACATGCGCAAGGTGATCGAGTGGCTCGGCAAAATCTCCACGCCGCCCGACTCGCGGATCAAGGGGTGGCGGCACCTGCCGCCGATCGGCAACACCTGGTCGCAAGAACCGTGCGGCGAGTTCGGAGTCGTCGCGCACCTCTGGAAGGATCGCGATCCTGCGTTTGCGGCGCAGATGCAATGGATGTGGCGTCAGCACGGGTCGTATCCCCACCCCGGCATCGGCGGCGCGTATCCCGCCCTTGATGCCGTTCGGACGTTCCTGTACGACGAGAGCATCCCCGATAAAGCGCCCGCGTGGAAGAGCGAGTTATTTCCCGAGATGGGCGTGATCTTGCGGAATAAATTCCCCTCGCCCCGCGAGACGCAGTTGCACATGATCGCAGGGAACCATCACGCGCACTACGACATGGATTCGGGGAGCATCACCGTGTGGGGCAAAGGCCGCATCATGGCCGACGAATTCGGTTATTATGGCCACATCCCGGCGGAAGAGCACAGCATGATCACCTCGCCGCTGGCCGGCGGGACCATGAAGATCACCACCTTCGCGCCCTCCGACGCCCTCGATTACATCAAGGGTGTCATGGCCGGTTGGACGCGGCAGATCGCGTTCGTCAAGGACGCCGACCCGCTTGGCGCAAATTACTTCGTCCTCTGCGACAGCATCGCAGCGGCGACGAACGCCACTTGGCGGCTCTGGATGACGGCAAACAAAATCACTCCCACCCAGAACGGCGCGGCGATGGAAGGCAAGGAAGACGTGGACATGGACATCTTCTTCGCCCGGCCCTCTCCCGTGACCTTGAAAACCGAGGAACTGACCCGCGCGGTCGGCTGCGGCATGAATACTAACGGCAACCCGCGTCCCATGTCTTCGACCCAAATCGGCCTGATCGTCGCCGTCGCGCCCGAGACCTACAGCAAGGAACACGTAGTGGCCAAGGCAGAACCCGTGCCTTATTTCGTGACGGTCCTGTATCCGCGTCTCAAAACCGAAAAAGCGCCGGTCCTATCCTCAATTGCAAGCGGCAAGGGGGTCAAGGTCGAGAGCACAAGCGGAACGGATTATGTCTTTCTCAGTCCCTATCGCTTTTTGTTCAAGGAAGGTGAGATCTTTTTCGAGGGGACTGCCGGCGCCGTTCACCGGCGCGGCAAATCGCTGATCCTGTCGCTCGGTGCGGCGGGTAGCATCTCGGTCGGCGAGCAGACCCTCAAGGCTGACAAACCGGCCACCAGGAGCATCCCGTGACCATTCCCACTGAATCAAGAAATGAGCGAAAGCCCCTGGACTTCATCATAGTTGTAACACACGTGGCCTGCGACGGAGCGTAGGCGCGAGATCACATGGTGGACCATGCGGAAGAGACTGCGAATTGGTGAAGGAAAATATGTCGGCAGCACTCACACCGTGCTGCAAGCCGCGATGGACGCCCTGGCAACGGCGGATGGCGGGGTTCTTGAAATCCCAACGGGCACATACTGGATGAATGACTCACTGCGCCTGCGCGACCGTGTCACGGTGATTGGAGAACGCGGGGCGATTCTGAAGAAAGTCCCGAGCCGCACGAGCAAGGTGGCTCACTGCCTGGGATATGGTCATTATGAGTTGGCGGTGAAAGAGCCCGCCAAATTTACTTCTGGGATGGGAGTTCATCTCACCGACAATCGCGCGGGTGGTTTCTACGACACCGTAGCGACGATTGTGGGGAGAAAGGGAAATTTTTTCTTCATTGATCGGATGTTGAATCACGATTACAGCCCCAGGCAACAAGGACGAGTCACGTCGGTTTTCCCGTTGATTAGCATCTGCGGTGTGCGCGAAGCTAACGTACGCGGTTTGACGCTCGATGGAAACCCCGACGAAACACAGATGTTGAATGGATGTCGCGGCGGCGGCGTGTTCTTGCTGCAATCGCACAACGTGCAATTGGAAAGCCTGGAGATCACTAACTATCGCGGCGACGGGATTAGCTTTCAGCAATGCACCAACATTGCGATTCGCGATTGTCACGTGCATCACAATAAGGGCGGTGGCATTCATCCGGGCAGCGGTTCCGTTCGGTATCTTCTCTCGAATAATCGGATCGAACACAACGGCGGCTGCGGCATATTCTACTGTCTTCGCACTACACACTCCTACTGCGAGGGCAACTTGATCGAAGCAAACGGTAGCGCGGGCATTTCCGTCGGGGAGCGCGATACCGACCACATCCTTCGCGCCAACACGATCCGAAACAATCATGGCGCGGGTATCGAAATCCGCAAGGCCCAGGTACAGAGTGGCGACCGTTTGTGTATCGAGAAAAACCAACTTCAAAACAATTGCAAGCGCAAGGGCAAGAGCGAAATTACGGTACTCGATGGAATCCATAACCTTGCGATCACGACCAACACAATCCGTCCCGCGAAGGGCAAGGCGCTTTCAGTGGGAAATCGCTGCGCACGAGTTCACTTTTGGGCGAACCATGTGTCTGGACGAGACCAACGCAAGAGCGATGTCGCGGGAAACGCAGCCGCAGTCAGGTTCTCCAAGCCAACTTGTTTTCCCCATGTGGGACTCCGCGCCGCCACAGGCGACAAGGCCCGTCATTTGAACATTATCTCGCCGAGCACAAGACGAAGGAAAACATTTCGCTGATGCTAATCGGAATTCATATCACCAATGCGGAAGCGAAGCTCGCTCGCGCGAAACTGAAAGCGCACCGCGATTTCGAGCGGCTGCGTCGAGTGGTTGAGCGCTACCTGTCTCTGCCGAACGGATTCGATATCCCGCCCCCCGGCTCGACCGAGTCGAAAACCTTCAAGCTTGCCGTGTACGAGGTCGGCCACATGGCGGCTGCCCTCTCGACTTACCACGCCATCGAGCCGACCGCCCAAGTCGAGCAGGCTCTCACTCGATTCCTGCGCTGGACGCTCGATCAGGAAACGCTCCTGTGGGGCGCTGGATTCACGCAGGGGCAGTTCCTCAAAGGAGCGATCCTTGCCCTGGACGCTGTCGGCGAAACTTTCCCGCAATCGGAGCGCGAAGCTTTCCTCGAACACCTCATCCTCGCCAGCATTGATAATCCTGATCCCGCCGCGCCCGTGAACAATCATCCCAAGGGCTTCCATCCATTGCGTCCGTATCTGGAAATTCCTGGCGTGGGTTTCCAGCTCAACGACGAGGAATGTAACAACTGGAATATCCTCGCCGCGATGGGAATGCTCTACGTCGCGCGAGCCACGGACGCGTTGCTGCCCCGTCGCGCGACAGATGTCGAAACGTGGACGGCGATTGCGCGGCGCCGTGTAGAGAAGTTCATGGACCTTCTCTACACGGCCGAAGGCGAATATGGAGAAGGCCCTGGTTACTACAGTTACGCCACGACCGGCGCCGTGCTGACGCTCGATTTGCTTCGGCGCTGGCCGCCTGGCCATTGGTGGCGCGAACTGCCGCTCCGGGGCCTGCTTGCCTCACCTCTCTGGTCGCGCGAAATGTGCCCTCGCGAAATCGTTCACGGCTCCTTCAACATCAACGACTGCCATCTCGGCCGACACGAGTCCTCCCTGGTCATTCACTGGATCGCCGCGCGGACAAAGGATGCCGAGATGCAGAAGTTCGGCGACGAATTAATGGATCTCGGGCTGACCAACACGGAAACGACGCCGATCTTCCACGAAGACAGCATCGAACCGATCGTGTATTCATTGCTCTGGCGCGACGATCAATCGGAGGCTTGCCCCCCGCGCGGGCCGCGCACGACAAACTTTGGCCGTTTCGGCACGGTGATCTCGCGCACAGGCTATACGTCAGATGACGTTTGCCTGTTCTTCCGTTGCGGCGCGACCGCCGGTGCGCACACACAGGCGGACCGAGGCACGTTCCTGCTGACGGCCTACGGAGAAAACCTCGTCAGCGAAGGCGGCTGTCCGCATGACCGCTGGAGCACTCCCCAGTTCAACACATTTCATCGCCAAACCTGGGCGCACAACTGCGCCATGCCCACGGGCCAGCCGCAGCAACTTCAGATCGGTGAGCATTTCATGCAAGGTCGGATTACTGCGTTCAAAGAGACAGCGGACGGATTTTCAACACGTGCGGACTGTTCCGAGGTTTATCCCGGCGCGGGTCGCGTCGAGCGCGCGCTTCGGTTCTCGCGTAGCGGCTGGATGCTTGTGCACGACTTTATTGAGAACCCAGGCGAAGCGATCGAGTTCCTCCTTCACACCGACAACCGCGACCGCCAGACCGAGATCATCCTCAAACCCAAGCGTGCGGTGATCTGCCGTCCCAAGGCCACGCTGCTGGTGTTCCCGCTATTGGGCGGTGAGATCAAAGACACGGGCGCGAATTATCAGGACAGCGATCCTCAAGGATTGCGCTCGCTCGTCCTTCGACGCGCAGCTACCGAAATGGCGACTCTTCTAATTGTGGTGCGTCCGGGAGACGAATCCCGCGTCACGATTCACCAAGACGAGTCTGCGCGTTGGACGCTTGCAATGAACAACCAAATTCACGATATTCAGCTCCATCCTCCCTGCGGTCCGCTTCTTCTGCGCGAGAATTTCGATGCGCCGCGTCGTTGATGTCCTTGCGGTTGATCATACGGACTCGACGCGGATGTCCATGACGCCGACCCAGTGGGCGGCATATCCGGCGGGCTCCTTGACCCAGGACTGGGGGGGCGTGCAATCAAGGGCGCACAGGAACCGTCCCGTCTCGACTTCGACAATATCATTGTAGCCGCTGGTGAGAAACGGACCGAATTGGATATCCTCGCTCCAGGTGATGCCACCGTCTGCACTGAAAGCGACGCAATTGCCCCATCGTGGAAAAGTCAAGGCGCCGTACGTCAGTGCCACAATGCCGTTGCTCGCGGCCAACCTGGGAAAGCAACCCCTGGCTTGTCTCATCAGCGTGGAGGGACCCCATGTTCGCCCGTGATCGCTCGAGTGGGAAATGATCATCGGGACGCTGGGTTTGCCGGGGGTGAAATAACGGTCTCCCGCAAGCGGCGGCGAGCAGGATCTAGGGTACACTTCATCGCCCCGAACGGTGTAAGAAAGATCGTGGTACTCGTCTGTCGCGGGACTGATTGGAGGATTCGAGCCGCATCCATCGTTGGCCAGCCGCATCACGCAGAGCATCTTGCCGTCGCCGAGATGCAGGATGTTTGGCTCGCAAGGACCTATCAATTGCCAGCCGTCCTTTGTCGCACGGTTGCTTGGATCATGGATCGTGTTCAGGTTCGCAACGATCGAATAGAACTCCCACGTTTGTCCCCGGTCCGTCGAGCGGCTCAGGAACGATCGCCAAGGCATCCCCAACGATTCGGAAATTGGGCGCTCGCTTCCCTGCATGGCGGCAAGCAGCAAACCATCGGGCATTTCGATGATGTTCCCGTGGAAATAGTGTGTCTGCGACGGATTAAATAAGTCGCACGGCAGAAACAGACGGGTTTCCAACGGCCCACGGACGGTCTTGCCGCAGTCAGGAGATTCCCATCGCGCCACGCGGTACCATCCCGGTTGGTCCGTTATCGGTTTCGTGAAGATCGAAACGGTGATGGTCAGACCGCAATCCAGCTCGATCGTGTTCGGCCCGACCCCGTGGTCAGCCCATCGTTCCGTGCAATACAACCCGGATTGAAACGGGCGCCAGGTGCGGCCGAGATTACCGGAACGGATGGCGGCGGTGGCGCCGCCTTCCTCGGCGATCTGCGCCCACAGGATGATCGACCCATCTGAAAACCCGCAAAGGACGGGAAACATGGGGCCGCGCATGACGACGCGAATTTCACCGAGATGGATATTCATTGACCCGCGCCGTTTGACGCGGGGAGGAAAAGGCGATGCCGGTCCATCGAAATCATGTTTGACCGCAGAGAATGGATTCATAACACCCCGCTTAATTTCATTAGGAAAGTAAAAATATACTCCGCCTCAATAAGTGGACTTTCGCATTTCTATGGTCTTTTTTCCGCGACCGTGAAGCGACCGATATCATGGCTATGCGGCGGTCGCAAGAATATTGATTGACAGAATGTTGATTGACGTAAAAAATGTCTTTATTTTTTTGGTGTTGGAAACGCCGACATTCGGACGAGCCCATTGGCTCTGGTTCCGCCCGCTAACGCGCTACAACTTCCGGCCGCGCCTTGCCGGCGACGGCCAACTGGACCGCCAGCAAAATCAGGAGGGCCAGGGCAATAATCAGGTACATGCTGGCGGCAGCACCCGTTCGCTTCATGGCCCATTCGCTGACAAACAGGCTCGCAAAAGAGCCCAGCCCCACCAGGAATTCATTGACGCCGACATTAAACGACCGGCGGCCGGAATTTGACGAGTAATACACCGAGCAGAAGTAGACGAAGCCCAGGTAAATGCCGAGGAAACTTACTCCCAGGAAACAGATTGGCCAAGTGGGCCACAACCACATGACCACGAGCAGCAGCGCGGCGCCGGCCTGAGCCAAGCCAAGAGGCATTCGGCGATAGAGCCAATGGCGCGCGCGGATCATGGCCAAGCCCACTAAGGCCTGCACGGTCATTTGCAGAAAAAGCGGCAGGCTGGTCACAAAGGCGCTGATCCCGGCCTTGGCGCTGATGACGGGAAAGAAACTCTGAATCGGGCGCTGCACAAACATGGCCGCAAACATCATTAGCCAGCCAATCCAAACATACATGGGATCCACGGGAGGCGCTTGCCCGGACAAGCGTTCGCCCTGTTCGTCGGCGGAGGGCGCGTCCGCTGGACGGGATTTGTGCAGCCGTAATACAACCAGGATCAAGGCGCCAACCAGGAGGGCCAGGGCGGATAGCATGGTAAAGCCAAGCCGATAGAAAAAACCGGAGGAAAGAATGCCAACCGCGCTGCCCAGGCTCCAAGCCAGCGTGTAATTGCCGACGGCGCGTCTTAAGTCGCCAGGGGCCGCCTCCGCGCGCATGAAAGTCTGAAAGGCGTTGAAGAAAAAGGCCATGAAAATGGCCAGGCAACTGAAGGCCGTCAGCAGCGGGAAAAATTTGTCAGCCAG
>JACPGN010000264.1 GCA_016182435.1 Lentisphaerota bacterium
ATGTTGTAGCCGGGGTCGCCGACCCGGACCGGCCTCAGCGAGGCCGGCTACAGCCTGCCCAGAGCAAGGCCGAATGGTTTTTAGTTGCCGAAGGCCTAATTTGATGTCTAGGAATTTCAATCCCGCCGGGTCAGGGGACCCGGCCTACAAAAAAAATGCTGTAGGCCCGGTGCCCTCACCGGGCGTTGTTTCATGCCAGAGGCGGATCCGCCTACGGTGGACAATCCGGGTAGCCGCGCCCGTGAGGGCGTGGATCCGGCCGGCAGCCACGGCGTCACCGCCGCGGCTACATGAAACAGTCGCCCCGTTTCGGGGCCTAATTCATCATTGGGCGTTCGGCGTTGGACGTTGGATGTTGGACGTTTGCTTACAATTTTGCATTTTGGCCGGGTCCCAGGCGCCGAACACCTCCCATGTATGGCACGATCGCTTCCGGTAGTTCCACGGCGCCATCGGCGGTCTGGCCATTTTCCAGGATGGCAACCATCAGCCGCGCCAGGGCCACGCCGGAGCCGTTCAGGGTGTGGACATAGTCAACTTTGCCGGTCTTGTTCCGGTAACGGATGCCGGCGCGCCGCGCCTGGAATGACTCAAAATTACTGCAGGAGGACACCTCCAGCCAGGCCTCCTGTCCCGGCGCCCAGAGCTCGATATCGTAGCACTTGGCCGCGGCAAAACTGAGATCCCCGGCGCAGAGCATCAGCACGCGATAGGTCAGCCCCAGGCGTTGCAGCACGTCCTCGGCATTAGCCACGAGCGAATCCAGTTCGGCGTAGGACGTTTCCGGCGCCACGAACTTCACCATCTCCACCTTATCAAACTGATGCACGCGGATAAGGCCGCGGGTCTCGCGGCCGGCGGCGCCGGCCTCGCGCCGGAAACAGGGCGAATAGGCCGTCAAGTAGATCGGCAGCGGCCGCTCAATGATCTCCTCGCGGTAGATATTGGTAACCGGCACCTCGGCGGTCGGAATCAGGTAGAGGTCATCGCTGGAAAGGCAATACATGTCGGCGGCCAGCTTGGGCAATTGGCCGGTCCCGGTCATAGCGGCCGAAGTAGCGAGAAACGGAGTGGACACTTCCGTGTAGCCGTGTTGCTTGACATGCAGATCGAGCATGAACTGGATCAGGGCACGCTCGAGGGTCGCGCCCTGACCGACAAACAGCGGGAAGCCCGCTCCGGCTATCCGCGCGGCCCGAGCAAAATCCAGAATCCCCAGCCGCTCGCCCAGCTCCAGGTGCGTTTTAGGCTTGAACCCAAAGTGCCGTGGCTGGCCAAAGGCGCGCACTACCGGGTTATCCGCCGCGCTTTGGCCATCCGGCACAGTCTTGTGCGGCAGATTGGGAATGGTCAGCAACAGCGCTTTTAATTCCTGCTCCACCTGTTTTAGCTTATCATCACCGGCGGCAATTTGCGCGCCCAGGGCCTTGACGGCGGATTGCTTTTCGGCAGTGTCCTGGCCGCTCTTTTTCAATTTTCCGATTTCTTCGGATGCCGCATTACGCCGGCGCTTGAGGGCTTCCACCTCGGTCACGAGTTGGCGGCGCCGCTCATCGGCGCGCAACAGAGCGTCGAGATCTGCCGGGGCGCCGCGCCGCGCCAGGGCCGTGCGCACCTCGGCTTCCGCTTCCCGAATAAGCTTAAGATCCAGCATGGGCGCCGCCTTCCAATTTTTGGAGATTGAAATCTACTTTGCAGAATCTATTCGTTTTATGTTGAACATTTTTTACCACTGATAACACGGATTTCACGGATAGATATCCTCTTTTATCAGTGTCATCCGTGGTTAAAATTTTAAAAATGTTTGGCTAAACTTATTTCCCGCGATTTCGCTTGAAACGCTATTGGCAGTATGGCATTAAATAGTGTGCTCGGCAAGCTTGGACGCTGCCCGCAGCGCTGTCATGAAAAACGCGACCAACGACCTCAATCGCCCCGTGCACCTGGCGCGTCGGGACGCGTTTCTCGAAAAGGCTTTTGAGGTCGTGCGCGCCGGCCTGGCCGAAGCGCCCCACAAACAGCGCGCTCAGCACATTGATCTAACGCTCTATTGCCTGCAAGGCGCTATTGAGCACGGCAGCTTGGCGGCTAATGAGGCGCCCACTTCGGGACAGGAAGCTCCCTTCCTGCTCTTTATTCGCCTGGTGCTCTCCAACCTCCATTCGGTGCGCGTGATCATGGAAAGCGAGCACGCCTTGAAAGACCGTACGAGCCCCTTGGGACAGTTCCTGCACCGCAATGTCAAGGCGGATGATGTCGCCGGTTTTGTCCGCGAAACCGAACAATTGCTTCAGGGCGTGGTCAAGCTCGCGGGCCTGGCCGAAGCGCCGTTCCGCGCCATCCAGAAAACATTGACCGAAGGGATGAACGCCAGCGACCGCAAGCGCTACCAGCGCGCCTATGACGGATTGAAACACCACTTGGAGACCAGAACCCATCAGCGCGGTTTCACGCCCGGCCGAATTTTTTCGCCAGTTCTTGAAATGAAGTATGAATAAGGGTTGGCCGGCCATGCGGACAGGTGTAGGGCATTTCGGTTCCGGCCAACTGCCTCACCAAGTCCTCAATTTCCTCTCCGGTTAGAGTGACATGAGCCTTGACGGCCGCTTTGCAGGCGGCCTGGGCAACCTGCTCTTCCAGGAGGTTCTCGGCGCTGCGCCGCTCGCCGGCGGTTACCAGGATGGCCGCTACATCGGCCAGCAGCGTCCGGGATGCGGCGCTTTGAAAACAGATTGGCAGGGCATCCACCACGAACGTATCGCCGCCAAACTCGGCGATGCCAAACCCCAGGCGCTTGAGCAGCTCGAGATGCCGGCGCACCTGCAGGGCATCCTGGGGCGGTAATTCGACCGTCTCGGGCACCAGCAGGCCCTGGCTTTCAATCCGGCCCTGAGTCAACTGCGCCATGAAGCGCTCGTATAAAACCCGCTCATGAGCGGCATGCGGATCCATGAGCGCAAGTCCATCTTCGGTCTCCAGGACCACATACAGGTTGCCGATCTGCCCTAAAATGCGGCACCAGGCCCAAGGGGCGGCTACCGCGGCGGGCTGACCACTCGCAGCCGTGGCGTCCCCGGCCAAGCCTGGCGGCGGCGGCGCCTGCATTCCCGGCGCAACGGGCAGCTCGGCGCCGGCCGGCGCCGCTGGCCGTGCGGGATAGGGAAAGCGGAGCTCGGCCGGCGCAGCCTCCAGCCCCCATAACGGCGGATGCGCTCCGCCAAAGCGCGTCGCCTCGGCAAGTGGGCGTAGCGCTCCGCGCACCGGCTGGGGCACAAAGGCGCCATCGAGCGCCAAGGCCGCGCGCACGGCCGCCGTCACGGTTTCACGCACAGCGCCAGGACTATAGAAGCGCACCTCGCGCTTGGTGGGATGCACGTTGACATCCACCAGGGCGGGATCCAATTCCAGAAATAAAAACACCACCGGGTAACGATCGCGGGGTAAGAGCGTATGGTAGCCCTCGCGCACCGCCGCGCTGACCAGCGGCGCGCTGGTGGGGCGAGCGTTAATAAAAATATACTGCTCGGCGCGATCCGCGCGGCTGACCGACGGCAGGGCAACCTGGCCGGTCACGCGCACTCCGCCGCTCAAATAATTCACCGGGCGCAAGTCCCCCGGCGCTAAAAAGGAAAATAAATCGCGCCGGCGCTCTTCAAAAGCAGCGCCCGGCGCCAGGTTGGCAATCAACCGGCCGTCAATGGTCAGCTTCAAGCCGACGGCGGGATGGGCCAGAGAGTAAGTCATGAACACGCGCCGGAGATGCGCCAGCTCCGTTTGCTCCGAGCGCAGAAACTTGCGCCGCGCCGGCACATTAAAAAACAGGTGGCGCACCTCCACGGAAGTGCCGCTCGGGCAGCCGGCGTCGCGCACTTCCTGAATCTTGCCGCCGGCCATGATGAGTTCGGCGCCCATCAGGTCGGCCGCGCGCCGCGTGCAGAGCCGGAAGCGCGCCACGGCCGAAATGGCCGCGAGCGCTTCGCCGCGGAACCCCAGGGTGCCAATCCGTTCCAGGTCGGGCAAGTCCCTGATTTTACTGGTGGCATGCCGCTCAACCGAAAGGAGCGCATCGTCCCGGCTCATGCCCCGGCCGTTATCGGCCACGGCCACGAGGGTGCGTCCGCCACAGACGATCTGCACGTCAATCTGGGTCGCTTGCGCATCCAGCGCATTTTCGAGCAGCTCCTTGAGCACAGAAGCCGGGCGCTCGACCACCTCGCCGGCGGCAATTTTATTGGCCACGACATCGGTGAGGACATGAATGGATTGTTCGGCGGGCATTGAGTGATTTTATGATTCAATGATTGAGAGATTGTAAGTCTCAGGTGTTCAGTGTTCGGGGTTCTGACCATTCTGCATTCTGCATTTAAGTAACCCCTTCAGTCTTGTGGGTAAGTTGCTAACTTCAATGCTGTCATTCCCGCCCCGTGTCAAAGCACGGGATAAACTCCAGCGGGAATCCAGCATTTCCGCCACGGGCGGACCTGCCTATGGCATGAGATTTTTCTGGATTCCCGATCAGGTCGGGAATGACAATCAGCCCTCAAGACTGAGGCATTCTGCATTTAACTTGTTCTGCCATGCGTTTCCGATATGATTCTATGGCGATGGACTTTCTATTGCCAGTCTTAATCATCGTGGCGGTCGTGGGATTGGCGGCGTGGTGGCTGCGGCACGCGCTCCTGGGCGCCTTGCGCCGGGATACGGATGCCCAGGCGCTCGTGCTCCTGCAGAACCAGATGCAGGCCGGGCTTACCCAAACCAGCCAGCAGGCGGCAGCGCTGCAACAGCACCTGCGGGAGGAATTGCGGCTGCTAAACGAGCAGGTGGCACGGGCGCTGACTGAGGCCAACCGCACGTTGGGCGACCGGCTGGACAACACCGCCAAGGTCGTAGGCGACGTGCGCGAGCGGCTCGGCCAGATGGATGAGGCATCCAAGCGGATTTTTGACGTGGGGCGGGACATTGCCGAACTGCAGCAGACGCTTCAAGCGCCTAAATTACGCGGCGGCTTAAGCGAATACCTGCTGGCCGAACTGCTGGCGCAAGTCCTGCCGGAGCAGAACTACCTGTTGCAGTACAAATTCAAGGGCGGCGAGACCGTGGATGCCGTCATCCGGCTAAGCTCCGGCCTGGCGGCCATTGACGCCAAATTTCCGCTGGAGAACTTCAAGCGCAGCCTCAATGCCGCGGACGAAGCCGAGCGGCTTGCGGCCGGCAAGCAGTTTGCGCGCGACGTGAAGAAACACATTGACGACATTGCCCGGAAATACATCCGCACCGATGAAGGCACGTTCGATTTCGCCTTGATGTACATTCCGGCCGAGAATGTCTATTACAGCATTATCGTCCGCCGGGAAGGCAGCGACGACGAGGCGCTCTTTCAATACGCCCTCAAGCGGCGGGTCATTCCGGTTTCGCCCAATTCGTTTTACGCCTATCTGCAGACCATCCTGCTGGGTCTGCGCGGCCTGCGGGTGGAGGAAAGCGCGCGGGAGATTATGGACAACCTGGAGCGGCTGGCGAAGGATTTGGAGAGCTTCACGGAGGATTTCCGGGTAGTCGGCCAGCACCTGGGCAATGCCCAGAAGCGTTACGAGGAAGCCGACAAACGCCTGAGCCGCGTGGAAGTCAAGCTTGAGCAGATGAGCGGATTGACCAGCGCCGTCGAAGGTGAAACTGTCGGCGCTTTGCCCCCATAAAATCACGACGACAAGAAAATGGAATGGGGAATCGTCACTTCGTCCCCTTCTGCATGATCGTAGAATTGCACAAGTCGCCGGCCGTCGCCGGGGGCAGCGGGGAAGTCGGCCAGCGTGATCGGCCGGTTCAGCCAGACCTTTTCGCCTTCCACTTTACGCACACGATACCGCGCCTTAAAATCCGCGCCGGTGACCGCCGCATCCTCATAATAACCGGGCTTGATCCAGCGCCCCGCCTCCACGGGCGGCGGAACTTCGCACACCAGATAGGCGCGGTCCGCGCTCACCTGGACCAGCACCGACCGGAAAATACAGCCATTCAAATCAAGTCGCAGGCAATTTGCGGCGGACGACGTTTCGGCCGCGTGATAGACCGTGCGGTGTTTTCCGCCGCGCAGCCAGACCACCGCGCCGGGCGCGATTGCCCCCGGCAAGGCGCGGTCCAAGGTAAAAATGTTTTGAGCCAGGTCGGCGTGAACCACCGTGGCTCGAAAAGCCGGGCCGAGGTTGCGCACCCCTTCGTCGCCCCGGCACAGGCGCTCGCCGTTCACGAGATGCACGCACCGGAGCGTTCCGCCCTGCTCGGACCAGTAGCCGAAAGACCCCTTGAACTCGATGGCGCCGCACCGGCGCAACGTGTCGGGATCGTGACTGTAGAAGAACGTGTCCGTCCGACCGCCTTTCAAGGTGACACGGACCGCCAGCGGATTAAAACCGGAAGGCTCCCGCCCCGCGGGTTCCAGCGTGAGGCGCTCCACCTTTTCCACGCAGGGTTCATCGAGGTAGGGTTCCCAGACGGAAACAAATTCGGTTGCCCCATCCGGGCTTTCTTCCTCGGCGAACAGGTAGCGGATAGGCGGGCTGTCCGGCTTGGCGCAGGCGGCGGTAATATAGCGCCGGGGCGCGCCGCCGAGGTGCGTCAGCCGCAGGCGTACGTTCTGTTTTTGGTATTTCCAGTCCGCCCACATCGGACCAGTGTGGCAAGCGGTTTGCGGGTCAATAATGTTGTTGAC
>JACPGN010000036.1 GCA_016182435.1 Lentisphaerota bacterium
CGCTCGCCGCAGAGCGGCTGGGTGGCCGTTGCGGTTATCTACGGCATGCATCCCACCGTGTTGCACGAGGATTCAACCCTGGTCTCGTCCGATTTTCCTCACTATACGCGGCAGCACATTCGCGAGAGCTTGAAGTCGGACCTGCCCGTATTATATTTCACGGCGCCCTGCGGCAATCAGAGTCCGCGGTACTTTGTCCGGTCCCAGACCTTTGCCGAAGCCGAACGACTTGGCCGCCAACTTGGCGCGGCCGTAATAGAATCGCTCCAGCAGGCTAAGACCAGCCCTGAGGCGGCGCTCGCGGGCGCGATTAGTTCCGTGGAGCTTTTCCCGCGGGCTATGCCGCCGGTCAGCGAGGCCCATACGCAGTTAGCGCGTTACCGCGCGGAATATGAGAAATTGAAAGCAGCCGGGGCTGACCGCGCGCTGGTCCGCACCGCGGAAGTGGCCGTCTTTGGCGCCGAAGGCGCCGTTGCGCTCGCCGCCGCTGCCGGTGATGGCCGCCTTGCTAAACTCTTGGCGCAATTGCGTCCGTTCGAGGTGCAGGCGCTGCGTATCGGCGATGAGTGCCTGGTAGGGCTGCCGGGCGAGCTTTTTGTGGAATATGTGCTTCAGATCAAAGGCCGCGCCGCGCTCAAAACTGCGGTGATAGCTTTTGTCAACGGCGAGCTGCAGGGCTATATTGTTACGCCGGAGGCCGTTGCGGCGGGTGGTTATGAAGCGGCCGGGCGGATATTCGAGCCGGAGGCCGGCGCCCGACTCCTTGAGACGGCGCTGGAGCTGGTCAGGCGGCTTGCGGCGGGTTAAGGCTGAGGTCGTGTAATGGGTCACTTGTTGGGGGGTTATGAACTTCAGTGCTGTCATTCCCGCGAACGCGGGAATCCAGCATTTCCGCCAGAGTAGGCGGATCTGCCTATGGCATGAGATTTTTCTGGATTCCCGATTAGGTCGGGAATGACCATCAGCCCTCAGATGGCAGAGGAATTACGATGCGGTGGGGTTGGAGATTGACCGGATGATCCTCGCAATAGATCTTGGTTCGACATCGTTCAAGGCGGCAATTTTCGACTGCCGGCTGCGGCAAGTGCGCGCCGGCAGCCGCCCGTTGGCTCATCGTTTCGGCGCCGGTGGACGTGTGGAACTTGATGTTGCCTCTGTGCACGCTGCACTGCGCGGCGTATTGGCCGATGTCCGCCCAACCGATTACGCCATTCGCGTGATTGCCCTGACCAGTCAGGCCCAGACTGTTACGCTCGTTGATGGCCGCGGCCGGGCGCAGCTACCCTTCATTTCGTGGCAGGACACCAGTTCCGCGGCGGCATGCGCGCAGTTGAAACGGAAGCTGAATGATTTTGGCGAACACTGCAGTTTTGGGGATATTATCCCCGGCTTGCAAATGTGCCATCTGCGCCGCCTGCGGCCCGGCGCGCAATTGATGCCATTGCTACTGCCTTCCTATGTGCTGTGTTTATGGACGGGCGCCCTGGTTACCGACGATAACCTGGCGGCCATGAGCGGGTTGTATTCGTTGCGCCTGCGCGGGTGGTGGCCGGAGGCGCTGCGCGCCTGCGGCCTGCGCGAACGGCAGTTGCCGAAAGTAATTCCGGTTGGCCGGATCGCCGCGCTGACAACTTCTGCCGCGCGCCGTTTCCGGTTGCCGGCGGGAGTGCCAGTCGTCCTGGCCGGCAATGATCAGACGGCGGGCGGATACGCCGCCTGCTTAGAGAAGCGGGGGGGACTGCTGATCACGCTGGGCACGGCGCAGGTCGCCTATGCGCTCGCGCAAAGGCTGCCGTCTCCGGCGCCTGACCTGGTTCGCGGCCCATATCCGGGAGGTCTATTTTACTGCATGGCGGCTGACCTCTGTGGCGGCAACGTTGTGACGTGGGCCGAGACCGTGCTGGCGGGCTGCGGAACCGATGCCCGATTCGAGGCGCTGGCCGCAAAATCGCCGGCAGGTTGTCGCGGAGTAGTGTTCGCGCCCGACCTTCCACTGGCGCGGGGCGCCTGGAGCAATATCGCGCGGCACCATGGTCCCGGCGACCTGGCGCGCGCCGTGCTGGAGGGGCTCTGCCGGCGCATGGCCATCATGGTGCGGCGCGTATGCCCGCGACGGCTTCCCGCCATTATGGTGGCCGGCGGCGGGGCCAACTCGGCGCTGTGGCGGTTAATCCTGGCGGAGACCTTGGGGGTTGCCGTTGAGCGCACGCGCGCCACGCCGCTGGCCGGCGCCGCCCGCATGGCCGCGGAAGCCGTCTATGGAAGTGGAGGAAGAAATGTTGCGCTATAGAGAGCGAGGAAGAGTTCATCTGGACTTTCACCGGACAATGAACGGGACGATTGCCTATTTGCGCGGGAAATTTGGACCGGGCCATCCGCCGGGATTTGCAACGCGGCTCGGCGGAACAACTCGTCGAGCACTGGAAGTATTTTTTTGACCGCGAGCAGGGAAAATACCGCCTTGAACGAAAGGGCGGCGTCATCCGCCTTAAAGTTTTGCGGTGCCCGGCCATCAGCTATTTAAGAAAGCGGCGCATCCGGAGCGATTCCGCGTTCTGCCGGCAGACCATTGTCCTGAACGCCGCCCTGGCGGAGGGCACGCCCTTTGCCATCGAGACCAGAGTTCTCGGCGGAGGCAAGTGTGTCCAGACGATCCGAAGGCGCGCGCCATGATTCCCAGCGATCACTTTGTCCGGTTCTACAACGAGGTTTTCAAGGCCCTGGAACGCAAGGGGCATAAACATCTCGTTGCTTACTGGCGCGAGGTAGGTCGCATGCAGGGGCGCGAGCTTGCGGCGCGCTTTCGCGCCGGCGGCCTGCGGGCATGTTATGAATACTGGCGCCGGGTCAAGCAGGAAGAGAACTGCGCGGCGAACCTGAAGCTCACGGAAAGTTGCTTTGAGTTCCGCATGAAGCGCTGCCAGAGCCTGTCAAAAGCGCTGGATAATGACGCGCGCGCCTGTAAGTTGTATTGCGATCACTGCATGGCGTGGGTTCAGCCGGTGATGAAGGCCGCCGGGCTGTATGCCGTGATGGACATGGAATCCCGCGCGGAACCGCACTGCGTGTTCCGGGTCTTCAAGGACCCCTCCCTGGCCCGCGCGTGCGCGCGCCGGGCGCGATTGTTAGCGCAGCCGTATGCCCGGCGGAAAGGAAAGAAGGCGGCTCGATGAGAATAGCTACCTGACACACCATGAACCGCTATAAAAAACAAGAATATGAACCACGGATGGCACGGATGTCACTGATATTGAATGGGTTAGGATTGATCACATTAACCTCCCCCATCCGTGTCATCAGTGTAATCCGCGGTAAATTTCTTTGGGTTGCGGGCATAACCCGCGTTAGCTCCTGAGCCTGGAAAGGTTTATGGCCTATCGGATTGAAATTGGTCTAAAGCGCGGCGTGCCGGATGCCCGCGGCCGCGGCCTCGCCGCACGCGCGGCCAGCGCGCTCAATCTCAAGATCGGCTCCGTCCAGACCCGCACGGTCTATAAGCTCGATGCCGGCTTGAGCCGCGCGGAGCTTGCTCAAGTCCGGGCGGCTTTCACCGATCTGGTTACTGAACAAGCCGCCCTCGGCCGCTTGAGCGCGCCGAAGTTCGACTGGCTGATCGAGATCGGTTTCAAGCCTGGCGTTACCGACAACGTCGGCCGCACCGCGCGCGTGGCCCTGGCCGACGTTTTGGCTCGGCCGCTGGCCGAGGAAGAAGCCGTTTATACAGCCCAGCAATATTTTGTGCGGGGTGGGGGCCTGACGCGCGCTCAGATCGAACACTTGGCCAATGATCTGCTGGCCAACCCGCTGATTCAAACCGTCCTGATATTTTCACCGGACGAGTGGCAGCACTCGCCGGTGGACCTGGATGTCCCGGCTATTCACGCGCTGGTCGAGCCGGCGGTGGCAACTTATGACCTCAGCGGCTCCGATGCGGACCTTGTGCGCATCAGCCGCGAGCACATCCTGGCGTTGAGTTTGGACGAAATGCGCGCCATCCGCGATTACTTTGCGCGGCCGGCGGTCCGCGCGGCGCGGCAGGAGCTGGGTCTCAAGGAACAGCCGACCGATGTAGAGGTGGAATGCGTGGCGCAAACCTGGTCGGAGCATTGCCATCACAAGGTTTTTTCCGCCAGGATTCACTATGTGGATCAAGAAGGGCATGCGGAATGGATCGAGTCGCTCTTTAAGACTTACATCAAGGGCGCGACGGAGAAAATTGCCCCAACGCTGAACTGGCTGGTTTCGGTCTTTACCGACAACGCCGGCGTCATCCGGTTCAATGAGCGTCTGAACCTGGTCTACAAGGTGGAAACGCACAACACCCCTTCGGCGTTGGACCCCTATGGCGGCGCGATGACCGGCATTGTGGGCGTCAACCGCGACCCGCTGGGCACGGGCATGGGCGCCAAGCTGCTCTGCAATGTGTGGGGCTACTGCCTGGGCTCGCCCTTCTATGCCGGAAAACTGCCCGAAGGGCTCATGCATCCGCGCCGCATCCGCGACGGCGTGCACCAGGGCGTTATTGAGGGCGGCAACCAGAGCGGTATTCCCTGGACGCGGGGCTGGGAGCTTTTCGATGACCGCTATATCGGCAAGCCGCTGGTGTTTTGCGGCACGGTGGGTTATCTGCCCGCGACGCTCCAGGGACGGCCTTCCGAGCGCAAGGAGGTCAAGCCCGGCGATGCGATCATCATGCTGGGCGGCCGCATCGGCAAGGACGGCATTCACGGCGCCACTTTCTCCTCCGAAGAACTGCGCGTGGAATCGCCCGCGCAAGCCGTCCAGATCGGCGACCCGATTACGCAGCGCAAGATGTACGAATTCCTGATGGAAGCCCGCGACCTTGG